>DPKY01000229.1 GCA_003542275.1 Methylococcaceae bacterium
GTTGCTAGCATAGCACTAAATGCAGCGATTTCACACACGCAACGCAGTGTTTGAAGTAAGTAGCGTTTTAAGTTGGTCGAGTGCTTTAGCGCGATGGCTTAGGCTGTTTTTAATCGCTGGCGGCAGTTGCGCGGCGCTACAGTGATGAGAGGGCACGCCAAAAATAGGGTCATACCCAAACCCAAATTCGCCTTTTGCTTGGGTTAATATCACACCGTCCCAGCGCCCTTGCGCAATGAACGGACAAGGGTCCTCCGCGTGGCGCAAGAAAACCAGTACACAAAAGAAATAAGCGTGTCGATCGTGCGTGGGTACGCCTTCGAGTGCGTGCAGGAGTTTGTCAATATTTTGCGCATCATCGGCGCCTTGCCCTGCATAACGCGCTGAGTAAATACCGGGCGCATCATTGAGCGCGTGCACAACAAGACCCGAATCATCGGCCAGCGCAGGCAGTTGCGCATATCGCGCCGCATTCCGTGCTTTTAAAAGGGCATTTTCAACAAACGTCAGGCCTGTTTCGGCGACATCTGGCACTGCAAAATGATTTTGCGTCAGCAATGTGTACTGAGGAAGTAAGGCTTGAAACTCGCGTATTTTGCCCGCATTACCGCTGGCAAGCACCAGTGATGAAGAAGAAAGTGTATTGTTCATTGAGAGGAATTTATGTCGTGTAATAACGCTAAAAATTGCGTTTCGTTAAGTATTGTCACGCCCAGCGCTTGGGCTTGCGTGAGTTTACTGCCCGCGTCTTCACCGGCGAGCACATAAGTGGTTTTCGCCGACACAGCTCCCGACACTTTGGCACCTAATTTTTCAAGTGTCTCTTTTACGGTTTTGCGGGGCTTCTGCAATGTCCCCGTTAACACCCACGTTTGCCCAGAAAGTGGCGTAAATTGCGGTGTAAAATCCTCTTCCTCCCAATGCACGCCCGCCGCGAGCAACGCATCAATGAGTTGATTATTCTCTTTTTTACTAAAAAAGGCTTGTACATTATTGGCTGTCACTGCGCCTACATCAGGCACTTGTTGCAATACCTCGCTATCGGCAGTGCGGAGTGCGGCTAAATTTTTAAAATACCGCGCTAAATTTTTAGCACCTTCCTCACCCACTTCGGGAATACCTAATGCCGCAATGAAAACCGAAAATTTTGTGTGCTTAGACGCATCAATGGCGTCGAGAATTTTCGTTGCATTTTTTTCGCCTTGCCCCGCTAAACCTGCAATATCAGCCACCGTTAACGCATAAATGTCTGCGACACTGTTTAAAATGCCCTGTTCGCAAAGCGTTTCAATCAGCACACGCCCCAGTTGCTTGATATTCATGCAATCTCGAGACGCATAATACTTAATACGCTCGGCAAGTTGTGCCCCACACATCATCGCGCCCGTGCAGCGATAAGCGGCTTGATTATCGACGCGAATCACCGCTGAATGACAAACCGGACACTGTACGGGCATCGCAATGGGCTGACGATTGTTACCTTGTTTCACGACGTTACTCACTTTAGGAATAACATCGCCCGCGCGATGAATCTCAATCTCATCACCAATACACAACCCAAGACGCGCAATTTCGTCCATATTATGTAGCGTGGCACTGCTCACCCTCACGCCCCCCACCCACACGGGTTCTAATTTCGCCACAGGGGTTAGCACGCCTGTGCGTCCCACCTGAAACAAAACATCTAGCAGTGTTGTTCTTACCATTTCTGCTGGAAATTTACGCGCCACCGCCCATTTTGGCGAACGGGCAATAAATCCCAATTGTTGTTGCATAGCGAGATGATCAATTTTATACACAATGCCATCAATTTCCATGGGTAACTCATCGCGCAACGCCGCCATGCGCAGATAATCCTGTTGAAACGCCTGCTCACTTGCTTGAAAAATTGTCGTATGAGAATTTTTTTCAAAGCCAATAGTGGTGAGATAATCGAGTAGTTGTGAATGCGAGGTAAACGCGATTTCACCTGAGTAGGCACCGATGCCGTAGGGGATAAATTGCAGAGCGCGTTGCGCGGCAATGTGGGGACTGAGTTGACGAATCGTACCCGCTGCAGCGTTACGAGGATTGGCGAATTGCCGGCCATTATTGTCCGCTTGTGCCAGTGCGTTGATTTGCTCAAAAGTTGCTTTGCGCATAAACACCTCGCCGCGCACGTCTAAAACCGCTGGAGGCGCTGTGGTAAACAATTTAAGCGGCACACTGTTGAGGGTTTTAATGGTGTGCGAGACATCTTCACCCACTTGCCCATCACCGCGCGTGGCGCCATAACGCAAGAATCCGTTTTCATAGCGCAAACTGATTGCAAGACCATCTAACTTAGGCTCACTGACAATGGGCAGTTGCGCAACATCACAAGCCAATTCTTTTGCCGCTTTAACAAAAAAATCTAGCGTTTCGTCAAGTGAAAACGCATTGGCTAAAGATAACATTTTCGGGTCGTGAGAAATTTTCGCAAAAGCGCTGTCTGCCAGCGCCCCGACACGTTGCGTGGGGGAATTGGGCGCTATCCACTCGGGGTGACTGGCTTCAATGGATTGCAGCGAAACAAAGGCCGCGTCATACGTCGCATCAGACACCATCGGAGCATCCAGTACATGATAAGCATAATTCCATTGCGTTAGCGTTTCAACAAGCTGGCAATAATCATCAAAAGACATAAAAAATAAACAGCACAAATAAAATGAACCAAGGACAATGCAACGCTTAACTTATGAAACGTTAAAAGATTGTGTAAAAATAAAAAAATACGGTGAGGGTGCTATAATAACAAATCCACGTGTCAAAAAGACAGCTGTCATCGATGCTAATTTTTTATCGGACAACGTCGTTTACTCACCATCAAACACCGTTATGACATCATTTTGCAAAAAAATAAGATGGGTCACTTTTGCTTCTTTTTTAAGCAATCACGTCGTTTTTGCGCAATCGACTTTGGTTTGTCAAGGTGTCCCAACGGATATTGAAAACACCTCAATAGAAGAGTTAATGGAGATTCCCGCGTTTTTAAGTGCCACGCAACAAGCAACGTGTGCAAACGAAACCGCCAATATCGTCAACATTATCAGCAATGAGCAAATTTTAAATAGTGGCGCACGCGACTTAATTGATGTGCTGCAACAGGTACCAGGCTTTACGTTTGGCCTTAATATGTCCAATGAGGTGAATTTAGGCATCCGTGGCATTCAAGCCGATGAGGGCAAAATGTCTGTGCTCGTCGATGGTATTATGCTTACAGAACAGCGTTTTGGCACCACGGCTTTTGGTGGCCATTTTCCGCTTGAACAAATTGATCATATTGAAATTATTCGTGGCGCGAGTTCAATGAAAAACGGTAATTTTGCCGAAATGGGCGTCATTAACCTTATCACCAAAAATGCAAAACAAGCCGAAGGTGCAGCACTCACCACCAGTTACGGCCGATTTGAGCGCGGCGAGGCACGCAAAACTATCAGCGTCGCGGCAGGACATACATTTGACGAACTCGAGGTGAGCTTTTCAGGCAAAGCCAATGAATCGCAACGTAGCGACCGCATCTACACCGATGCCCATCAGGCCAGCATTGATATGGCAAACAATAGCCAACTCGATTCCTTGTACGGCAATCTTAGCCTTGCTTACCACGATTTTAAACTGCGTTTTTTAGCCGATGAATACCATATTGAAAGTCGTGATGGTTTTGCAGACGCCATCATGCCCGCCAATCAATTACTGAAGAATACGTTTAATACTTACGCCTCCAATGCAAGCTATGAACATGAATTCACCCCCCATTTCAAAGCCAATGCCACATTTGATTTCTCAAGGCAAAGCCCTTGGCAACGCTCAACACTTTACAGCAATGGCAAACAAACCCTTGATGAAAAAGTGCTCGTTGACCATTATAAAAGCGACGCAAAAGCGACATTTATGGCCGATTCAGGCAGCTATTTAGCGCTTGGAAACAGCTACCAACTCGATGATTATTCACATATCGTGTCTGACTTTAAAGGCACGCTCCCGCTATTTACTGACTACGTGGCTTATGCGGAAATGGTGTATAAAACGCCTTGGGTGGATTTTCTCGCGGGTGGACGCTTTGATGCTTATGGTCAATTTGGCACGAATTTGCAGCCGCGCTTTGCCCTCACCAAGCAACTCGATAAATTTCATTATAAATTGCTCTACACCCACGCGTTTCATGTTCCAACCGGGGGCGATTATCAAATGAACATTGAATTCAATCAAACAAATACGTTAAATCACATTATCCCCGCATTACGTCCTGAAAAAGCGCGAAACTACGAAGCGGAAATGGGCTATCGTTTTTCATCCCATTTTGATGGCGTGGTAAACGTGTTTTATACACAAATTCAGCATATTTTTAATTATTCGTTTGATAGCAATTTTGATGATTACTACGTCAATTCCGCAGAGCAAAGCACCTATGGTATCGAGTCTATGCTACGCTATCAACACGCATGGCTTGGCAGTGTGGACGTGAATTACGCGTTTTACCATTCGGTAAAAAATACCGCCGCCGCGTATTATCAAGTGACCAATGCACAAGGCGACGTGCTACACGCGGGCATGAATTTAGGTTTTCCTACGCATAAAGCTACGCTCAATCATACGTTTCACCTGTCTGAAAATATTTCTTTTAATCATCAACTGATTTATTTTAGTGACCGTTATGGTGGCGACGGTGTTCACTATCCCTCCGAATGGCTTTACAATACCTACCTGCGCTATCAAAACTTGCCTGTTAAAGGTGCAGAAGTCGGTCTTGGACTCTATGATATATTCAATACCCATTGGCAATATGTACAACAATTTAATGGCGGTCATCCTGCATTGCCCGCTGAAACACGCGAGTTAATGCTTCGTTTTTCCTATAAACTCTAAGTGAGGTAGCAATATGACGCCTTTCTTCTCTAACTATACTTACCTCGCTACGGGTCTTGTTTTGACGTCAACGTTGATTGCCCGCGTGGCATTTGCGCAACCGTCTACTTGCCAAGACATTCCCAGTGACG
>DPKY01000128.1 GCA_003542275.1 Methylococcaceae bacterium
AGATTCTTCTATTATTTATCCTAAAAATTATAATGAAACAGATTTTATCGACAATAGTAATGCTTTTAATGCTATGTTTTCCATACATGACGTTTTAACTAGAAATGGATATAGCCCAGTTTTAAGTAGCTATGTAACTTCACATAATATTTTTACAGAATATACTTCAACTCCCATGCTCGGGAACCAGTCAATTACTCTAAATATAAAACAAATCAATACAGATGAGTATGTTTTTGATGTGTATGGCACCGAACCGTTACTAAATAACTATATGCCTCAAAATGCTTTTGAATTTTATTGTCGTCTTGAATGTGATGGCGATATTGGGAAGGCAATAGATAAATGGAGAACGGATATCAATAATAATCTTGAATTTATTAGAGAAAAAGATAAGTTTAAAATTCAAGATCTGGCTTATAAATATCGTCTTATTGTTTGTGATCAATCTGTTCAAACCCTACCCAAACAAACGACGCTTAACAAAGAATTAATAAGAGTAGATCATTTTTTAAATGACGAACCTTACTATTATTCTGTTAAGTTACTCAGTCAAGTCTCACCAAATCATATTATGCACCGTTTAGCAGAACATATCGCACAGACCTGCGATTTGCCAGTCAGCACTGTTTTTTTGATTGGCTTAGCGGTGTTTAGTGGCATGAGCTGTCGTAAATGGGTGGTTGAATATCCCGATGGCGGCACACTACCTACCTGTTTGTATGTCGTTGCAGAACAACCCAGTGGTACATCCAAAACGCGTGCCTTAACTGCTTTTCAACGCGCTTTTACCAATATTATTAATAAAGCCATCAACACTTATAATGAAAATCTTTCTGCTATAGAAGATTTAATTGAAAATGAAAAAAAGAAAGAGAAGAATCAAGAAACTATCACAGAAATGATTGATTATGCAAATAGTTTAATGCCAACCACGAATACCACTCCTGCCGGATTAGAAAAGAGCCTGATTGACTCTAATGGATTTTTTAGTGCCGTATCGAGTGAACAAGGGTTGTTCAATACCTTACTGGGATTAAATTATGGTGGAGGGAAATATAACAATAACGATATATTGCTCAATGGTCGGGATGGAGGATTTATTAATGTACGGAGAATGGGAAGAGAGTGTTACGCGGGTCATGTCGTCGGAAACATTGTCTGCTTTGCTCAGGAAGGAAGCATTGAAAAAGTCATCAGCGCAAGCAATGGCACAGGGGTCAGTGAGCGGTTTTTGATGATTGCTGAACCTCACCAACTCGGTCAACGAAATCACACCAAATCAGTTCCCCATCAGCCAGAACTATTTATGGAATATCAAAAAAAATGCCTCTTTATTAAGGAGATTCTTGATGATCAGGCGCGTTATGAGGATCTCATCAAGCTCAAAATAGACGAAAATGACTGGCATAGGATCAATCTCTTCAAAAATAAGATTGAACCCTATTTGATGGACGGGCAAAATTTATCACACGGTGTTATCCGAGGTGCCGTCAACAAGGTGAGTATGCAGGTCATGGGTATTGCAGCTAACCTACATTTACTTGAAGATGGAGGAGAAAATACCACTATCGACTCAAAACACATCCAAACCGCTATAGACATCACAGATCAGTTAATCATCAGTCTACACAACGTCTGTCTTAAAAAAGATATGATAGGCACTCATGCCGAATTCAAAGCCATTCTCGATTTCTTTGTTGGCAAACCTGATAACTTTAAACCGACAGCACAAGAAATCAAAAAAAGTCGTACCAAAGTCAAACCTTTCACTGGCTACAATAGAAAGTCATTAAGAGTGCAATACGCACTCGACCATCTGGTAGAAGTCTCTTTGCTACGCTATGAAAATAATCGCTACATTCTTAACTGCATAATGTAATTTGTTGTAATATCAATACAATCAAGCTATTGTTTTATGATGTTTTTATATAAAACAATAGCGATTTATTGCATTTTTGTTGCTTTTAAGAGACAGAGCGGTTTATTGATGACTCAATTATCTACGATAATTGGGTAAACACGCCTAAAGGCCTTGCTATATCTCGCTTGCGCTAACCCGCATTACCTTGGGATAAATCGTCCAAATTAACCTCATTCTGTGCGATTTCTTCTGTTTTTGTGCTACCCAGTATGACCGGCGATGCACAAATCGACCAGCCTAACTCCTCTAATTTAGCTTTCAATTCATTCATTAATGATTCATCGTCCACATTGAAATCGATTTCTGATTTGATCATCAAATAACCAACGGGAACCTCAATATTTTTCGATTTCGGTTCAGCTGTTGATTGGGATGCTTTTTTTAAGTCTTTAATTTTTTTAGCGAGCTCATCGCGCGTGGTATTGGGTGTCAGCGTTTCATCTTCAAGTAACAAAGCAAAAACATCCTCACTCACCGAAGTTAAAGGATACACAACACTAAAGTGTTCGGGGAGTCGATGTTGATTGTCTCGAATTCGCTCACTAATGGCTACTTTAAACGCTTTATTGAAATTTCTACGGCTAGTGCCTAACTTTTTTGAGGCATTTTTTTTGAGCGATTTAAATGCTTTTTCGCCATCATTGCCTAACGTTTTTTTCATCTCGGCCAACGCTTTTGCAATTTTAAATAGAGAGGTTTCTGCGGTAATAGACGCCTTATCGTATTGAATTGCTGTAGATTGAAAGTCTTCTACAAGTAAATTAATCTCGGCTTCAAATTCTTTTATTTTTTTATTTTCCATTTAGATTTTCCTCAAAAAAGGTCACGTGACCTTTTTTACGCTTTTTTTAGTTAACCGCTGTAGACGTTCATTGCCCGTTTTAGCACCTAGGTCACTGTATTGCTAGTAAAAAAAGCATACGGTAGCATAAATTCAACACTGATTACAGCCAC
>DPKY01000107.1:0-4761 GCA_003542275.1 Methylococcaceae bacterium
TTTACAAAAAAATACCTTAGTTATTAAAGCGATTGCGTGAAAATGACTAAATTAAATCTATCTTTTGGAGGATATGAGTGGCACGAATTATTGTTGTAACCTCAGGCAAGGGCGGTGTTGGCAAAACCACAACCAGCGCAGCAATTTCAATGGGGTTAGCTAAAAAAGGGCATAAAACGGTTGTCATTGACTTTGATGTGGGCTTGCGCAATTTAGATTTAATTATGGGCTGTGAACGCCGTGTTGTGTATGACATTATCAATGTCATCAATGGGGAGGCCTCACTCAATCAAGCCTTAATCAAAGACAAAAATTGCAATTTGCTCTCTATTCTTCCCGCGTCTCAAACACGCAATAAAGATGCACTCACCCAAGAAGGCGTCGGGAAAATTTTAGACGAACTCTCAAAAGAGTTTAAATATATCGTCTGCGACTCACCGGCGGGCATTGAGCAAGGGGCGCATTTAGCGATGTATTTTGCGGATGATGCGTTCATTGTCACAAACCCTGAAGTGTCCTCAGTGCGCGATTCTGACCGTATTTTAGGCTTGCTTTCTAGCAAGTCGCAGCGTGCAGAAAAAAATGACGAGCCCATTAAAGAATTTTTGATTTTAACGCGCTACTCGCCTGAACGGGTGAAGTCGGGTGAGATGCTGAGTTTAGATGATGTGCAAGATATTTTATCGCTGGATTTACTGGGCGTGATTCCTGAATCAAAATCCGTGTTGACGGCATCCAATTCGGGCACACCGGTAATTTTAGATGAAAAGAGTGATGCGGGGCAGGCGTATGGCGATATTGTGGCACGCTACTTGGGTGAAGCGCGTCCGCATCGGTTTATTGACGGGAAGAAAGGGCTGTTTAGGAAGTTATTTGGGGGCGGATAATTATGAGCTTACTGGATTATTTTAGAACGTCTAAGACGAGTTCTGCCTCGCTTGCTAAAGAGCGACTGCAGATTTTAGTGGCCTACGAGCGTTCATCGACCAATCAACCGCCTTATCTTCCTCAATTACAGCAAGAACTGCTCATTGTCATTCAGAAATACGTGAAAGTGAACGGTGATGCGATGACCATTAAACTTGAACAAAACGATAATCAAGAAACGCTAGAACTCAATATCATTTTGCCTGATTTTCGTCGTGTCTGAGTGGGGCTTTATTTTTTTCCCATTTTTTTAGGATAAGGTCATGAAGAAAAAGACACTGCGTACGGTGGGACTGTTGAGCCTGCTTGCAATGATGTTACTTGGCTGCGCAACAAAGAAATCATTTCGAGAGTCTGCGTATTCTGCTTACGGGATTGCTGACCGGCGTAGTGCAGAAAACGCTGAAAACGACCGAGAAATTGTTGAAACCATCTACGGTGATATCTTAAGTGATAGTGAACTTAAGCGTTTTAGTCATGTGAATGTCACGGTATATGATGGTGCTGTTTTGTTGACAGGGGAGGTGATGAATGAAGCGTTCAAATCCAAGATTGTTGAGGCTGTTCGTGTTGTTTCCCACGTTAAAATTGTGCATGACAATTTGATCGTTGATTATCCTAGCGATAATTTATCACGCGCAAACGATAGACGCCTTACGCAAAACATTCACCAAGCGCTAATGCAAATTCACACCCTCCCGCATTTTGATCCGTCATTGATTCGCGTGGTGACCGAGCAGGGGAGCGTCTATTTGATGGGGCGTGTACACCGTGACGAGGGGCTTGTGGTGATCAATGTCGTGCGTACAGAACCTGATATTCGTCAACTGATTACGGTATTTGATTACATCGATTAAGTTTGCAGAGGGCACGTTTTGCCCACGACGTGTTTTTTTCTTTTTTGACATTTGTCCTATTTCCATCCGCCGTCTTAATTGTGGAGAAAGGGCAAATGTCATTTGTTTTTTTATTTGACGCTCAGAGAGTTATGCAAAAATCGCTTCCTAATGAATTTTTACGCGCACTCAAGACGATTTTTCCCGTTGATGCCGTCTTGATTGAATCCGAAGAATGTTGGACGTATGGTTACGATAACAGCCGTCGTCATGCGTTGCCGCAAGTGGTGGTTTTTGCTACCACGCACGAGCAGGTGTTAGCACTTGTCAAATTATGCCATGCGTTTGAGGTGGTTCTCACAGCGCGAGGGCGCGGTACAGGTACCACTGGCGCGATTGTCCCTTTGCATGGTGGCGTGGTGTTATCGCTTGAGCGTATGAATCAGGTGCTCGATTTTTCACCCGAAAATCGCTATATCAAGGTACAACCAGGCATCACCAATCAATCCGTGCAAGATTATGTGAAAAGCCACGGCTTTTTTTGGCCACCTGATCCCACCAGTGCGGCATTTTGCAGTATTGGCGGCAATCTAGCCTACAATTCAGCGGGCCCCAAAGCGGTGAAATACGGCACGCCCCGCGAAAATACGCTGGGACTGCGCGTCGTGACGGGGGCGGGGGAAGAAATGCGCGTGGGTGTTTATACGAGCAAAGGCGTGGTAGGGTATGACCTAACGCGTCTCATTATTGGCAGTGAGGGGACGCTGGCCGTGATTACAGAAGCCACGCTCAAATTAACACCACTGCCTGAAACCAAAAAAACGCTCCGCGCCATTTACCAATCTGTCGGTGACGCCGCGCAAGCGGTTGCGGCAATTATGGCACAACCGGTGGTGCCGTGTGCATTAGAATTTATGGACGGCAACGCTATCAACATGATTCGCCACTATACCCAAACCGATTTACCTACCGATGCGGGGGCGATGCTGATGATTGAAGTAGACGGTCAAGCGGACGGTTTAGAGAGCGCGGCAGAAAAAGTCATGGCCGCAGCCACTAATGACGGCCTGCTGTCCATGCGTCTTGCCAAAGATGCCAAAGAAGTCAACGCGCTCTGGGATACACGCAAAGCGCTCTCACCGGCTCTGCGTAAAGTGGCACCTAAAAAAATCAATGAAGATGTCGTCGTGCCGGTGACGCAAATGCCCGCGCTGATTTCAGGGTTAGACGCGCTATCAACACGCTATGAANNGGTGCGCTATCAACACGCTATGAATTGCCGATTATCAATTTTGGTCATGCGGGCAATGGCAATATTCATGTGAATTTATTGCTCGACCCCGACGATCCCGTTCAAAGCAAAAAAGCTCATGCGTGTTTAGATGAAATTTTCACGCTCGTCTTAACCCTTAATGGGACGCTGTCAGGCGAACACGGCGTGGGCCTTGAAAAACGTGATTTTGTTGATCGTGAACTCGATGCCGTATCGTTGAATTTAATGCGAGCAATCAAACGTCAATTTGATCCTAAAAATTTACTCAATCCAGACAAAATGTTGCCGTTGCAACCGTTACTCTAACCTCATCTCTCTCAACTTTTATGTCAAATGAAATTCTCTCTACGCTCACCACCTTGCGCGATTATATGCGCTGGGGGGCAAGTCGCTTAACACAGGCGCAAGTCTGTTTTGGGCAAGGCACCACAACAGCGCTTGATGAAGCCGTCGCTCTCGTGCTGTATGCCGTGCATCAGCCTTATACGTTGCACGCGAGTTTTTTTCAATGTGTTCTCACCATGGCAGAGCGACAAGCGGTCGTTGATCTCATTGAACACCGTATTCAAGCGCGTGTGCCAGCGGCTTACTTAACGAAAGAGTCTATTTTTGCTGGCTTGTCGTTTTATGTCGATGAGCGCGTGTTGATTCCGCGCTCACCGGTAGCTGAGCTCATCGAACAGCAATTTGCACCGTGGATTGAAGAAGAGAATGTGGCGCATATTTTAGATTTATGCACCGGTAGCGGTTGCATTGCTATTGCGTGTGCTTATGCGTTTCCTCATGCGATGGTTGATGCGGTGGATTTATCACCCGAGGCGCTGGAGGTGGCGGAAATTAACATTGAGAAACATCAGTTAACGGACACGGTGACCACTTATTATTCCGATTTGTTTAATAAACTACCGCCCGTGCACTATGACATTATTATCAGCAATCCGCCTTATGTTTGCTTGAGTGAATGGGAAAATTTGCCGCCCGAATTTCATGCCGAACCGGATATGGCGTTTAAAGGAGGCGTTTCGGGGCTGGATTTGGTACTGCGTATTTTAAGTCAAGCGCGGCAGTATTTAAGTGAACACGGCATTCTCATTATTGAGGTGGGAAGTAGCGCCCAAACCTTGCAATCGCTGCTTATTGATGTGCCGTTTTATTGGCTTAATTTTGAGCGGGGCGGGGATGGCGTCTTTTTACTGACGGCAGATCAAGTGGCGCATTATCATGATACGTTTGTCGCTGCTTTAAAGCACAACGCATAATTGACAAATATTGACGAAAACAGGATGCAAAAATGTCAGGCAATACCATAGGAAAATTATTTACAGTGACCACGTTTGGTGAGAGCCATGGCGCGGCACTTGGGTGCATTATTGATGGTTGTCCACCTAATATGACGCTTAGCGAGGCGGATATTCAACACGATTTGAATCGTCGAAAACCCGGTACATCACGTCATACCACGCAACGCCGTGAAGCAGATGAAGTGAAAATTTTGTCTGGCGTATTTGAGGGAAAAACAACAGGAACGCCCATTGGATTGTTAATTGAAANNTGAAAATACAGACCAGCGCTCAAAAGATTATTCAAAAATTTCGCAGGCGTTTCGCCCAGGTCATGCAGATTTCACCTATCAGCAAAAATACGGCTTTCGAGACTACCGTGGTGGCGGGCGCTCTTCAGCGCGGGAAACGGCCATGCGCGTAGCAGCAGGCGCGATTGCCAAAA
>DPKY01000107.1:4770-4952 GCA_003542275.1 Methylococcaceae bacterium
AAATTCGCGGTTATCTCTCGCAACTTGGCCCGATTAAAATCGAAAAAGTCGATTGGGATGTCATTGAAACAAACCCATTTTTTTGTCCCGATGAATCTAAAGTGGCGCAAATGGAAACGTATATGGACGCCTTGCGCAAAGAAGGCGAATCGATTGGTGCCCGCATTGAAGTGGTGGCCACT
>DPKY01000195.1 GCA_003542275.1 Methylococcaceae bacterium
TCCCGTTAAAACAAGTCTAATAAAAATTTCAACCGTAAACCACCTGCAACAAACCTGCCCACGCGTAAACTTTGCAATCCAGCATCGTATTTCACTATTGATCCAACGCCAAACCAAGAACATTTATTGATATAAAATGTGCCGTTTATATTTTCTGATTGATCTAGCCAGTTACGAAAGAAACCATGTGGAATGGAACTTGAGCCGCCTTGAGAATAATTCAAGATTTGAAATTGTGCTGCCCAACGGTGCGTTTTGTCAACGCCTGAAAAATCAGGTTCTGTGATGATTTGCATAAAATTAAATTTCTTTCTTTAAAAATGCTTTTTCTAAGTCGAGTTCATCGCGTTTACGTTCGTTAATGCGTTTTGCTGGTGCTCCTAAGTAAATACCAAAGGCCATGCAATTTTTTTTAACCAAGCTTAAAGCACCAATTGCAACACCTTCTTCTAACATCACATTTGGTAGAATAATAGCACCTGAACCGATAATAACATGGCGACCAATATGGACATCTCCATGTGTAACATGGGTAAATTCAGAGGGAATCATGGGATTAGTCATAAATGCTCCGCTGTAATTATCATTGCTACTGTAAATAGAAACGCGGGATGATATGTTTGAAAAATCACCTAGTATAATTTTGCCTGAGCCAATCAATGACGAGAAAACGGCGATATGAATATAATTACCAATATCAATACCTCTTTCGCCTGCAGATAAAACGCAAAAATCATCGATTCTTACATGATGGCCAATGCGAATGTTTTCGCAGTTGTAATAAGAGGCTTTGCTTGATAAATAAACATTTTCTCCCACTTCTGCAAATCCCATATCATTGATTTCTGCAGTCGTTAGCCATGCCATTATCGATACTCCAAAATTAGGTTTATAACTCTTTCTTGTTCAATGTAATCCAATGCTGAATAAATCGGCAAACAAATTACTTCTTCAGCAGTTTTACGGGCTATGGGTAAATTGGATGGCGCAGCAGAAGGATAACCACGGTACATGGGAAAATCACTGATAAGTGGATAAAAATAACGCCGTCCAAAAATACCATTTTCTTTTAATTTGTCGTAAAGTGCATCCCGATTGCTTTCAACAAAAATCGGAAAATAGGCATAATTAGCAATATGTGGACCGCTTTCTGCGCAACGTATGCCGCCGATACCCGCTAAGGCTTCACGATAACGCGCATCAATCACTTGACGTTTCGTCAGTGCCTCGTCAATGCTGCTGAGTTGAAGTAAGCCAAATGCCGCATTGATTTCGCTCATTTTACCATTGATACCCGCAGCAACGACCGTTACTTCATCAACAAAACCAAAGTTTTTTAAATGGTCAATTCGTCGCTTTGTTTTTTCATCGGGGCACACAATAGCACCTCCTTCAAACGTATTAANNCCGTGTGCGGCGTCGTAGATTACTTTTAAATTGTAATTATCGGCAATGGCTTGAATACGCTCGACATCACAAGGGTATCCGTAACAATGCACTGGCATAATAGCGGTGGTTTGCGGGGTAATAGCCGCTTCAATTTTAGCGGGGTCAAGATTGAGTGAAATGGGATCAATATCCACAAAAACAGGTTTAATGCCGTTCCACAGCAGCGAATGGGCGGTTGCAACAAAAGAGTAGGGCGTTGTAATGACTTCACCTGTTATGCGCAGCGCTTGAAGTGCCGTAATCAGCGCAATGGTGCCATTAGTAAATAATGCGAGATGTTTTACACCCAAATAATCACACAAGGCTTGCTCGAGTTGCTGATGAAATGTCCCACCATTGGTGAGAATTTTGTTTTCCCAAATTTTCTCTAAATAGGGAATGAATGCGTCAAGAGGGGGTAGCGTAGGTTGCGTGACGTAAATATTTTTCATTTTTTTGTGCCATTAGCTGTGTAAACCGCCCCGCGTTGTTTAAAACAGCGTGAGCTAAATAAAATTTGTTTATCAACGACCGCCAAGCCACATACTTCAATCAGTTGTGCGAGTTGACACTGGACTGTCTCTTTATTTTTGCCATGAATCATGCAGTACAAATTGTAAGGCCACTCGGGTAACATTGGGCGTTGATAACAGAGCGTAACAAAGGAAAACTGCAACATAGCTTGTGCGACAATTTCAACATTTTCTTCAGGTATGCGCCAAACAACCATGGCATTTGCACGATAGCCGAGGGTTGCGTGTTTGACAATGACGCCTAGCCGTTTAATGTTGCCGTTTTTTTGCAACATGGTTAATCGTTCAATAATTTGTGCTTCACTTAAGCCTATTTTTTTACCAATGACGGCATAAGGATGTGAACAAAGCGGTAAGCCATCTGCAATCTGTGCTAGAAGTTGATAATCTTTCTCATCTATCATGCGTTAAATCCAAGCGAAAACTCAAATCAATAAAAAATTCTTTGACGAGTGGAAAACGCAAAACACGGTAGCCAGTCTCGTTTTCAATTAACGCAATCACGCAATCAAGATGCGCCGCGTCCTTTGCAATTAACACAAACCAGAGATTGACGGCGTGTTCGCGTTCGTAATTATGATTTACCTCCGCATATTGGTTAATTTGCATTGCAACACGCACCAGCGCATCGTCAGGTACCGACATCGCAGCAAGCGTGCTGACGCCAATTTTATTTGGTGGAATGACCGCACCAATACGGCTAATGCACTGCGCTTGATGTAACGCCTCGAGTGCGCTGAGTACGTCTTTTTCACTTACACCAAGTTGCGCGGCGATGGTTTCATAGGGGCGTGGCGTCAGTGGAAAATCGCGTTGAAAATCATTCAATAATTGTTTTTGCAAATCAGAGAGTGCCAACACAATTACATTCCGATTTTGTGTGCTCGAGCGCTAAAGAAAATACCGTTGGGTTTGTCGGCGGGTAATCGGGTGATTTCATTGAGTGTTTGCGTATCGTAGACAATCACTTGATTGTCGTCACGCGCCGCCACCCAAACATTTTCACCACGCGGTGTAAATTCAAAATGTAACACGGCTTTGCCTGGATTGAGCGTATGGGTGACGGTGAGAGAGGGGGCATCAATGATTTGGACTTTATCGTTGGAGGGTAGCGCAAAATTCACCCAAATTTGTCGTCCATCTGGACGCGCCATCACAAAGACAGGTTGACCAAGTACGGGAATGGTTTTTACCAGCTGCCACGTTCGACTGTCGAGTACCAGCACTTCGTGACGGCCAATTGCGGGGACAAACACATAATCGCTGGTCATCGCCCAGCCTTCAAAATGCGGCATTTTATAGATAGGCAGTTGTTCATCGTCTTTGCCGTAATTTTCCAGTACGCGTTTGACGCCATTTTCAGGGTGCCACAAATCCAACAGCGCCAAGCCCTTTTCGGCAAATAATCCAGCTATATAGTAGCGTCCATCGGCTGAAATCAGCGCATCGTAGGGTTGTTTACCAATGTTTTTGAATTTGTCAATGTGCGGATTTTTAACGTCTGTGGCGTCAATAACCCAAATTTCACCTGCATCAAATAAACTCACCACAAAACGGTGATTGGGGGCATCAACTAGCCCCACCGTTTTTGATTGTTGATTCTCGCCGTAAGTGGCAGGAATATCTGCGAGCAGTTCTAGTGTGTCGGCTGAAAATAATTTTACGCCAGGTGGCGAGTAGTTAGAAACCGCAATAATGCGCCCATCTTGAGAAATTGCCCCCCCAATGCTATTACCCCCTTGAATTATGCGATGACTGACCTCATCTTGGAGTAAATCAAGTTTACTCAAGCCCCCATCGCGTCCAAAAATATAGGCAAAACGCTGATCGCGCGAAAAAACCACCGAAGCGTGTGATAAATCACCGAGGTCTTCAATGCGTGCAAGCTGTGTTTTTTGTGACGTATTAACAATGAGAGCGCTATGCGCCTCACGCTCAATCACGATGCCCAAATCACCTGTAGCGCGTAGGGCATCGGCATGAAGTGTGGGGGAGAGCAGTAAACTAAGACTTAAAAAAGAAAGTAATTTGGTCATATTTGAACAGTGTGAAAAGGTCAAGGAAAAAGCGGCCGTCTATCCCGCTATCATAGCAAGAAATACATAGCAAGAAATAGACAAAATATTAGTTAAAAATATTGTTTGAAAATGATAAAATTACAGCCATCCAAAGATTTAACGATATACAAGGTATTTATTTATGACAAACGCTTTAGCTCTGCCCGTAAACTTATCTGTTGGAACGTTTGACGCCTATTTAAATGTTGTTCGTCAAATTCCCCAGTTAAGCGTTGAAGAAGAATATGAACTCGCCTGCCGCCTGCATGATGAAGGCGATTTAGAGGCTGCTCGTCGATTAGTGATGACCAATTTACGTTTTGTCGTGCATATTGCGCGTGGCTATAGTGGCTATGGCTTATCGATGCCCGACATTATTCAAGAAGGCAATGTGGGGTTGATGAAGGCGGTAAAACGCTTTGACCCGCGCGTGGGAGTGCGCTTGGTATCATTTGCTGTGCATTGGATTAAAGCGGAAATTCACGAATATGTGATTAAAAACTGGGGCATTGTCAAAATTGCCACCACCAAAGCACAGCGTAAATTATTTTTTAATCTGCGCAAAGCCAAAAAAGAGTTGAATTGGCTTTCTCACGATGATGCGCTGGCCATTGCTGATGATTTAAATGTCAATGTGAGTGATGTGTATGAAATGGAAAAGCGTTTAGGCAACCAAGATGTGTCCTTTGATATGTTTGGTGACGATTCTGACGAGGAAGATTATGCCGCGCCGGTGAATTATTTACAGTCGTATCATGCCGACCCTGCTGAGTTACTGGAAGCCTCCGACTGGGAAGGCAATGAACATGAACAGCTCACCCAAGCGCTTAAAGTGCTTGATGAGCGTAGTTTGGACATTTTGTCTAGTCGCTGGCTTGTAGAGAAAAAAGCGACGTTGCAGGAATTAGCGGAAAAATATAACGTGTCTGCTGAACGTATCAGGCAACTAGAGCAAAACGCAATGAAAAAATTACGCAGCGCGAGTGTCTTTGTTGCGTAATACGCTTCTCGCGCTACGCGCTGTAGTGATAAAAAGTGATAAAAGAAAAAGCCTTGAATGCACATGATGCGCAGGGCTTTTTTTATGTCTGTTGTTAAGGGTAAGTCTGTTTCAACATTTCAACATTACAGCAACACCACATCGTATTGCTCTTGATTGTAGCTCGCTTCGGAGCGGAATTTAATTTGTACATTTAGAAATAATTCCAGCTCGGTTAGCATATCGGCTTTTTCGTCAAGGAGCATTTCAACCACTTCATCGGCGGCGAGTACGAGAATTTTTTGAACATTATATTGACGTACTTCCCGAATAATTTCACGAAAGATTTCAAGGCAAACTGTTTCTGCTGTTTTTAATACACCGCGCCCTGCGCAGGCAGGGCAAGGCTCGCAGAGAATATGCTCTAAACTCTCCTGTGTGCGTTTGCGTGTCATTTCAACCAATCCCAAAATGGACACTTCTGTAATTTTAGTTTTGGAGCGGTCTTTTTCTAAATGACGCTCAAGGGCTTGCAGAACTTGTTCTCTGTGATCAGGGCTTTTCATATCGATAAAATCGATAATAATAATGCCCCCTAAATTACGCAGTCGCAGTTGCCTTGCGATGGCTTGTGCGGCTTCTAAATTGGTTTTGAAAATGGTTTCTTCTAAGTTACGCCCCCCCACATAGCTGCCCGTATTGACGTCAACAGTTGTCATGGACTCTGTTTGGTCGAAAACCAAATGCCCACCTGATTTGAGCATCACTTTGCGAGCAAGCGCTTTTTGAATTTCATCTTCTACGCTGTAAATATCAAAAACAGGGCATTCGCCCGTATAATGCTCAATAACAGGGGTAATTTCAGGTACAAAAATGTCTGCAAATTCAATCAAACGCTGATATGTTTCTTTTGAGTCGACACGCACACGCTCAATGCCTTCGCGGTATAAATCACGCAAGGTGCGGACACTTAATGGCAAGTCTTTGTGAATAAATTGCTTAGGTGCAGCAGTGGCAATTTTGAGGTGAATGGATTCCCATAACTTGAGCAAAAATGCCATGTCGGCAATTAACACCGCTTCTTCAACGCATTCTGCCGCCGTGCGGGCAATAAAACTGCCGCATTGATGTTCTAGCCTAAATTTTTCTAAACACGTTTTAAGGCGTGCGCGTTCTTCGGCATTTTCAATACGCTGAGAGACGCCCGTGTCAACTGAATAGGGCATATAGACTTGAAAACGTGAGGGAATGGAAATGTCCGTGGTTAATCGTGCCCCTTTCGTGCCTAGCGGGTCTTTAAACACCTGAACAATGACGTGTTGCCCCTCGTGTAGATAATGTTCAATATTGGCGGAGCCTTTTTTTTCTAGCTCTTTGGGGCATAAATCAGACAAATGCAAAAAAGCGGTTCGGGGTAGGCCTATGTCCACAAACGCCGCTTGCATCCCCGGTAGTACGCGACAGACTTCGCCTTTGTATATATTGCCAATTAAGCCCACTCTGCAGCTACGCTCAATAATCAGTTCTTGTAACACCCCATTTTCAATGACGGCAACGCGTGTTTCGGGAGGCGTGACGTTAATTAAAATTTCTTCACTCATGCAAGTAACTCAATGCCCTCAAGGCGTAGAAGTTGGGCGGTTTCAAACAGTGGTAATCCCATCACGCCAGAGAAGCTACCCTCAATATGTTCAATAAAAATACTGCCAAGTCCCTGAATAGCGTAGCTACCGGCTTTATCATAAGGCTCTTGGCTTAGGCAGTAGGCTTGTATGTCTGCTTCGAGGAGTTGTTTAAAGGTAACTTGCGTCACACTGAGGGCTTGATGCGTGTGCTTGCCTTGTAGCGCGATAGCGGTGAACACACGATGCGTTCTTCCAGAAAGTGCGTGT
>DPKY01000036.1 GCA_003542275.1 Methylococcaceae bacterium
CATCTAAATGGTATAAATAGAGTTCGCCATTGATGTCTTCATAGAGTTTGGTGGCTTCAAAAATACCGCCTGAAAACCACGTGTATTCGTCTTCCTTATCCCATTGCTGATGATTTTGTAGATTTTGCACGGGCGTTATCGCATTATAATTCGGGTAGCGAATGACCGGTTTTGACACAAACGCATTAAATTGCCAGTTATCATAATCGACGATACGTGCGCGTAGGCCAGTAAAATTGTTGACCGTGTTGCGGTAAACAGGCCGAGCGACTAAGCGACGACTGCCTAAGTCCATAGTTTGGCGTCCAAATTTGACTTCTGCGCCAAGCCCTGAGAGCAAGGTATTTTGATCAGCCCATGACACATAGGCTTGAGCAAAGTCGAGCGTATCCACTGACGAATTATTGATAGGAAAAGGGACAGCGTTTTTTTTGCCAGTATCTTGGGCAAAGGTTTTTGCATCAAGAAATTCCGTTGCAAGACGAAAATGCGTAAACTTAGCTTGTAGCCAAATGTCATTTTGCATGGCAATGAGTTGGTCGCCCCCTTCTGAGGGGTGCATTTTTTGCGTTTTGCCGTCTTTGTAACCGTAAGATCCTCTAAACGCACCCGATAAGGATTCGTAGCGCGTGCGTTGTTCAATGCCTAGTGTGAGCTNNCCGTCTTTATAACCGTAAGTGCCTCTAAACGCACCAGACAGTGATTCATAGCGCGTGCGCTGTTCGACGCCTAGTGTGAGCCAGTCGGGCAAGTGAAGGGTATCATGTAAATTCCAAGTGGGTTTTTCATAAGAATTTCCCAACAGCGGATCATCCATGGCAAATTGGTAAGCGGCCATACCTGTTTTGGTATAGCTTGGCGGAGGCAAGGTTGTAGCGGCTGGGTCGTTATTGAGCGTTTGTGCGTGTACCGTTGTGCAAAGCGTGAGGGCAGTGAGGGGCGTGAGCGCCGAGGCTATTTTTTTAGGGAAGTGCATAAAAATCTCAATATACTGTGAAACAAAGAAAAAGGGAGCTACATTAGCTTTCGATATATACTAAAGTAAATAACGAAAAATGACAACACATCACCAAGAAAAGTACGCTGTAAATAGCAATCAAATTGAAGCAAGTTTTAAATTAACAGGTGTTGACAATCGCATGATTGCTTTGCTTAGCGCTATTGATGAACAAGGGTCGTTAAATCAAGCCGCTAAAACGGTCGGCCTCAGTTATAAGGGCGCGTGGCAGATGGTGGAGCGTGCAAATCAACTGGCACTCTCGCCGCTAGTCAAAACAGAAAAAGGCGGCAGCAAAGGTGGCGGCACAGCGTTGACAAGTGCAGGCAAATCGCTGTTAACGTTATTTATGGGACTGGAGAATGCGCATCAGCGGTTTATTGAGGAACTCAATAAACGATTGATTGATAATGACGCGCTCTTAGCGCCATTAAAATGTTTTAGCCAAAAAAATCCTGTTGTGAATCATTTTACGGGCATGATTCACACCATAAAATGGGGCAGTGACAATGCAGAAGTCGTGATTGTCTTGCCAAGTGGTTTGCCAATTATGGCCTCTATTCCACTGTCTTTTTTGGAATCGTTTGGACTGTCAACAGGAAAAGAGGTGTATTTGCTTATTGACAGCATCAATATTATTTTGATGACCTCATTAGGCGAGGGGAAAATGTCGGCGAGAAATCAATTAAAAGGCGTGATTTGTGAACGCCAGTCGGATGGAGCGCGTGCGCAAGTGACCATGACGCTAGAAACAGGCGATGTACTGGTTGTAACGATTACAGAGGAAAGCGTCGTCCAACTGGGTTTAGAAATAGGCAGTGAAATTTATGCGATTTTCAAAAGCAATTCGGTTGATGTCGGCGTGAATGTTGTGTAGACGCACCCATTTTGCACGGTGAGCTAAACACACTATGCTTACGCAACCGCTCTATTGCGATTCGCAATCCACTCGCTCCAAGAACCTGCATAGAGTTTTGCGCCTTTTAGATTCGCATAGTCCATCGCCAGCACATTATGGCACGCCGTGACGCCCGAACCGCAATAATGCACAACATTATCAGGAGGCGTTTTTCCAATTAAAGCTTGAAATTGCGTGCGCAGCGTATCGGCAGGCAAAAAAACGCCTGTTTTATCTATATTTAACTGAAAAGGGCGATTGAGCGCTTGGGGAATATGGCCAGCAACAGGATCAATGGGCTCTATATCGCCGCGATAACGCTCTGGCGCTCGCGCATCAACCAAGCAAATGTGCCGTTGAGCAAGGGCATTTTCCACTTGTTGTGCCGTGCGCCATACGGTATTGTCAATATACGCTCGAAAAACCGTTGGTTGGATTTGTGGTAGGGTGGTCACCAAGGCAAATTGCTTTTGCCAAGCCTGAAGACCGCCATCTAAAACAGCGACTTTATCGTGACCTAGCCAGTGACGCAAAAGCCACCATAGTCGCGCAGCAAAAGCGCCGCTTGCATCATCATAAACTACTACTTGCGTGTGCGTTGCAACGCCCCATTGACCGAGTTTTTCCACTAGCACACGCACATCAGGCAAAGGGTGCCTGCCTGTAGACGGCATGACGCGTGAGGACAAATCATGGTCGATATGCGCGTAACGCGCATGGGGAATGTGTCCTCGTTGATAGGCTTTTTTGCCTTGCGTGGTATCACTGAGTGAAAAACGGCAATCTATGATCACCCAATCGGGTTGATGTAAATTCAGCTGTAG
>DPKY01000100.1 GCA_003542275.1 Methylococcaceae bacterium
AGAAAACCGCGCATTAACGCAACACACACTCGCCATTCAAGAAGACGAACGTCGACGCCTTGCGCAAGAGTTGCACGATGAACTCGGACAATCCTTGACCGCTATTAAGGTGATGACGGTTACAATTGAAAAACGCGATATTGCAAAACAGACGGGCATTGCGCAAAGTACCCAGCAAATTGTTGCGATTTGTGAGCATTTGATGTCAGTTGTTGGCTCTATGATGCAACAACTGCATCCGCTTGTTTTAACCGAACTGGGCTTAAAAGCGGCGCTTGACGAGTTGATTGCGCATTGGCAACAACGCCACAATTTAGCGATTGCCTTTATTTCGCCTATCGATATAGATTCACTGCCAGCGCATTTATCTATTCATATTTTTAGAATGGTGCAAGAAGCGCTTACCAATGTTGTACGCCATGCAAAGGCCAGCGAAATGGTGATTGAATTCTCCTGTGACGCAACGCATCAATTACATTTAGTGCTAAAAGATAACGGTCAAGGCTGCGATACGCTTCAGATGCAAAAGGGTTTTGGCTTACTGAGTATGCGTGAGCGGGTGCGCAGTTTACAAGGTGATTTTCATATACATACGGCCCCAGCGCAGGGACTTTCTTTGTCTATTCATATCCCACTATGACAGCGCCGCTGTTAGAAAATGCGTCCAAAATGACAGTCATGTTAGTGGACGATCATGCCGTGGTGCGTGCGGGTTTTCGTATGCTTCTAGCAACAGAATCCGATATTGATGTGATTGCCGAAGCGGCGCGTGGTGAGGAATTATTGTCATGCTACAGTCAATATCAGCCAGATATTGTGGTGATGGATTTATCTATGACAGGCATTGGCGGACTTGAAACAACGCGGCGTTTGCATTTGCGAGAAGATAAAGCAAAAGTCATCATTTTTAGCGTGCATTATGAAAAGGTCTATGTTCAACGTGCGCTCGAGGCCGGTGTACGCGGCTATGTGTGTAAACACGCGCATCCAGCGTGCTTAATTGATGCGATCAGGGTTGTTGCCAAAGGCGATATCTATCTTGACCCGAGTTTGCGTGAAATCAGCGGTACGCAAATAGAAACGCGCAATTATCAACGCATTATCGATACCTTCTCGCCGCGTGAATTTGATGTCTTTGTGCTGCTGGCAAAAGGGATGACCGCACATCAAATTGCCGATACACTGTGCTTGAGTTATAAAACCATTGCGAATTACGCCACAACTATTCGTCGTAAACTCAATATCAATTCGATGGTGCAGCTGGCTCAGATTGCATCATTACTCAATATTTTCTGACACTTGTTTTTAACCATGACACAAAAGACTCCAAAAAATGTTTTGATTACAGGCGCGGCAAAACGGATTGGCGCAAGTTGCGCCCGTTTGTTACACGCACAGGGCTATAACGTGTTTATTCATTGCCATCTTGCCATCGAGTCAGCCAGTGCGTTATGCGCTGAACTTAATGCAATGCGCCCTAATTCAGCAGCCATGCTTAGTGCGGATTTACTGAAAATGCCTCAACTCGTCCATGTTGCGCAGCAAGCACAGCTAGCCTGGGGCGGCATTGATGTGCTCATTAACAACGCTTCAGCGTTTTATCCAACGGACGTTGCGCACACGACCCTTGCGCAGTGGGATGAACTCTTTGGCACGAATGTCAAAGCACCGTATTTTCTGGCAAGTACGTTATACGATACGCTGTCGGCGCGGCGGGGCTGTATTATTAACATCATTGATATTCACGCAGAACGTGGCTTGGCGGGGTATCCGGTGTATAGCATGGCTAAAGCGGGACTTGCAGCCATGACAAGATGCTTGGCAAAAGAGTTTGGTGAGCAAATTCGCGTAAACGCCGTGTCGCCGGGTGCGATTCTCTGGCCTGAAGCGCCTTTGTTAGAAAAGGAAAAACAAGACATTCTCGCGCGTGTGGCGCTGGGGCGGTGCGGCACACCCGAAGAGATTGCCAAAGCGGTGTTATTTTTAGTTCATGATGCCCATTACATGACAGGACAAATTTTAACGGTTGATGGCGGGCGCACTTTATTTTGCTAAGGGCAGGCGTGTTTGTTGAAGTTGTGTTTTATCAAATTCACGCCACAGTTGCTCAAAAGTTTTTCCGCTGACAGGATGCACCTGCGTTGGCGCAATTTCCGCTAAGGGCTCAAGCACAAAAGCATAACGCTCAATTTCATCGCGCGGAATTTGTAGACGTCCATCTTGGACAATCAAATGGCCGTATAAAATTAAATCCAAATCCAATGTGCGTGAAGAAAATTTCTGGCTATCGCGCGTGCGGCCGTTATCAAGCTCAATTTGACGCAATAATTTTGCTACCATTTTGACTTCTTGCTCACACTCAAAACCCACCACTAAATTGTGAAACACATCGCCGCAAAAACCCACTGGCGCAGATTCATAAAGACTCGATATCTCAAGCGTCCCAAAAGTGGCTTCAAGTGCACGCAGACTGGCGGGGATATGAATATCTTTATCGATATTGCTGCCAATACTGATATAACCGCGCATACGCTATTTCTCCCCACGTTCAATAATAATGCCCACATCGCTTGCCCCACGAATCGCCCCTTTTTTATTTAACACAATACGCACCCAAGGGACATTGAACTCAGTGAGAATAAGATTGGCAATTTCGCAAATCAGCGTTTCAACTAGAAAAAACTGGCTGTTTTCTACAAAAGAAATAAGACGTTTTGAGACGGTTTTATAATTGAGCGTGTAGGCAATATCATCGGTTTGCGCGGCCTTTGTAATATCAAAAGCCATTTCAATATCCAGCAGAATTTTTTGTTTTGTGTCGCGTTCCCAATCGTGCNNTCGTAAATGCCAATAATGGTTTCAATCTCAAGCTGACCTAAAAAAATAATATCCATCATTATTTCCCAACGTTTCAGTGCATTTTAAAAAAAGGTTAAGTATCATGTAAATAGCGCTAACATACAAGTATAGCGCATGAAAACCTTCTCTTTTTCCTTTTTATTTGGCTCATCATGACGGCATTTAGCGTGCTTAAGCACAAAACGTTTACTTTATTTGTCATAGCACGATTTCTCGCTACGATCGCGCTACAAATACAGGGTGTGGCAGTGGGGTGGCAAATTTATCAACAAACCGGTAGTACACTTAATTTGGGCTTGATTGGTTTAGCGCAATTTTTACCGTTTGCACTTCTTATTTTGATAGCTGGTTATGTTGCCGATCAGCGAAATCGCAGTGGGATTGTATTGACTTGTTTTTTTATTGAGCTAATAGGTGGCGGTTTACTGCTCTTTTTTGCGCAAAGGGGAGGCGGTACGGTGTGGCCGATTATTGGTGTGATGGTACTGTTTGGTGTTGCTCGCGCCTTTATGATGCCGGCAAGTCAGGCTATTCTCATGGACTTGGTGCCGCGTGATTATTTAGCGCAGGCGGTTGCGCTTAATTCGTCGCTATTTCACATCGCGGTCATTTGCGCTCCGCCTGTCGGTGGTTTTTTATATTTATGGGGCGCGACGACGGTTTATACGGTGGTAGCGGGATTGCTGGGTTTTGCCGTGGTGTTAATGCTGCCGGTACGTTTGCGAACGAAAACGGTGATCAATAAACGCGAACCGATTTCTTGGCATGGCGTGCTTGAAGGATTGCGCTTTGTTTTTTCTAAACAAACCGTGCTCGGTGCATTGTCGTTGGATTTATTGGCCGTATTATTTGGTGGCGTGACAGCGCTATTGCCCGCGTATGCGACGGATATTTTACATATTGACTCACTCGGTCTTGGTTTTTTACGCGGCGCACCTGCGTTGGGCGCGGCGTTGACGGGCATTGTGCTCGGTTTTGTGCCGATTTCACGGCGTGTTGGGGCATGGATGTTTACTGGCGTATTTATTTTTGGTTTTTCCACGGTGTTGTTTGGGCTCTCAACGAACTTTTATCTTTCACTGACCGCATTATTTTTTGTGGGCATAGGCGATATGGTGAGTGTTTACATTCGACATATTTTGGTGCAGCTTGAAACCCCAGATGCTATACGTGGGCGGGTGAGTGCGGTGAATTCTGTTTTTATTGGCGCGTCAAACGAATTAGGCGAATTTGAATCGGGCATGAGTGCCGCGTTTTTGGGGCTTGTGCCGGCGGTGGTGATGGGCGGTTGTATGACGCTTGTGGTGACGTTTATTTGTCTATTTACTTTCCCTATACC
>DPKY01000087.1 GCA_003542275.1 Methylococcaceae bacterium
CAACAGGGCGGTATTAGAGCTAAATTATTTGCGAACGCGACAATTTTGGAAGAAATTGAACATGAATTGGGCGACAGTGAGTTGCTGATTGACATCGACGCAAAGTATTTAGGCCTGCTCAAAGAGGTGCAGTGCGACGTACTTTAATTTCTTGCACCAAATAGGGCGGTGCCAATGCGCACCCACGTTGCCCCCTCGGCAATGGCAGCATCTAAATCGTCAGACATACCAAATGAAAATTCAGTGAGTAGCGGATGGTTCAACGCGTTGACTTGCGTGACTAATTGTCGATAAGGCTCGCGTTGTGCATTGAAGGTAGATTGTGGCGCAGGGATTGCCATCACGCCACGCAATGCAAGATTGGGCAGCGTTTCTATTTCAGCAACAAACTGTGGCAGTTGCGCTAAAGTAATCCCCGATTTACTGGTTTCATTGCTGATATTGACTTGAATACACACATTAAGTGGCGCAAGATGGCTAGGACGCTGGACACTTAAGCGCTCTGCAATTTTTAGCTCATCTACGCTATGTACCCAATCAAAGTGTGTGGCTAGCGCTTTTGTTTTATTGGATTGAATGGGGCCAATAAAATGCCATGTTATATCAAATGCGCTCAAGCACGCTTGTTTAGCAAGTGCTTCTTGGACATAATTTTCCCCAAAATGTCGCAACCCTGCACGATACGCCAAGGCAATCAGACTTGCCGGTTTTGTTTTACTCACGGCCAGTAGATTAACCGCATTTTCTGTTCTACGATGCGCTATTTCTGCGCGACGAATTTGTTGTTGAATGGGTTGTAATGCCGCTAACATCATCGTTAACTTTTACGATCCAATTTTCGATAACCAATCGCTTCACTTAAGTGCGCGATGTCAATATGTTCTATTCCGGCTAGATCAGCAATCGTTCGCGCTAATTTTAAAATACGATGATACGCACGATTAGATAAACCAAAGCGCTCCATCGCCTGTGCGAGTAATTTATCACCCGCTTGAGAGAGAGTGCAATAGGTCATCACTTCTTTTGCACTTAACGCAGCATTGACTTTTCCACTGCGTTGCATGGCAATATTTCGCGCAGAAATCACACGCCCTCGAATGGTTGCACTGCTTTCTTCACCTTCCGGCGAACCTTTGCGCAATACCTCATGCGACACACGCGGCACTTCAAGGTGCATATCAATGCGATCGAGCAAAGGTCCTGAAATTTTAGCGCGATAGCGCAGTATTTGCTCCGAGCTACAATGACAACGCCCCGATGTATCGCCTAAATAACCACATGGACACGGATTCATGGCCGCAATTAACTGAAAACGTGCGGGGAAATCCACCTGTCGTGCAGCGCGAGAAATGGTGATATGCCCTGTTTCTAACGGCTCCCGCAAAACTTCTAACACTTTTCGGTCAAATTCGGGCAATTCATCTAAAAATAATGCACCATGATGAGATAAGGAAATCTCACCGGGACGAGGATTACTACCGCCTCCCACAAGTGCCGCCGCTGAAGCAGTATGATGCGGGGCGCGATAAGGCGGGCGTAGCCAATTTGCCACGTCTAGCCCTTGTTCACTAATTGACGCGATAGCCGCCGTCTCTTGCGCTTGTTGCTCTGTTAAGGCGGGTAAAATAGTTGGCAAACGCGACGCAAGCATCGACTTTCCCGTGCCAGGTGGCCCTAACATCAGTAGATTATGTGCGCCAGCCGCCGCAATTTCAAAAGCTCTTTTAACGTGATATTGACCATGCACATCTGAAAAATCAATGTCATGCACAACGTTGGCTAAATGGGGTTGTTGATAGGTTGTCTCAATAAAGGTCTGTCCGCTTAAATGATGACATACCTCAAGCAGATGGGCAGCGGGCAGGATTTCTATATCTTTCACGAGCGCGGCTTCAGCCGTATTTTCTTTTGGTAAAATTAGCTGACGCTGACAATCTCGTGCGCGAATAGCAATTGGCAAAACCCCAATAATGTTGCGTAACTCACCGCCTAACGACAACTCACCCACACATTCATAATTTGCCAAGCTTTCGGCTGGAATTTGACCACTGGCGGCAAGAATGCCCAAAGCGATGGCCAAATCAAAGCGCCCGCCTTCTTTAGGTAAATCCGCTGGTGCCAAATTGACCGTAATACGTTTGGCTGGAAAATTGAAATGGCAATTTTGAATCGCGCCGCGCACCCTGTCTTTACTTTCTTTCACCGCCGTTTCAGGCAAGCCAACAATATTGAGTGCAGGTAAACCGTTGGCAACGTGTACCTCTACGGTAACAAGTGGTGCGTCAATTCCTGACCTTGCACGACTATAAATGACCGCCAACGCCATAAAAAATCTACTCTTGTGAAGATGGCTGAGATTGTGCTTCTAAGGCAACAACCCGCTTTTCAAGTGCTTCTAGGTTAGCGCGTGTTTTAGCTAAGACCAATTTTTGTACTTCAAACTCTTCACGCGTCACGAGGTCTAACTTTCCTAATGCGCTCTGCAAAATTGCGTGAAATGTTTTTTCTAAGTCAGTTTTAATACTATGCAAACTGGGTGGCACAACGCCAGCTAAACGACTGGCCATCTCATCAATTGTTTTTGCGTCAAACATAAAAAGCTCTTAAAATTTAAGGGGAAAACAGAATGTGCGTGAATTAAGCGTCAATTTAGGCGAAGGCTTTTTTAAAAAATTCAGGCTGTGCGGTAGCGGCATGGTGAATATCAGCATTATAGTAAAGTGTATCAAATGTTTTCGCTTCGCAATCCTGCTGTCTAAATGTTAACGCCGCTTTACTCGCAATAGTCGCACTCCACCAGCCTGAAGGATAAATACATTGTGGAAAAAAGAGTGTTTGCAAATGAGAAAACCCTGATTTTTTCATGGCTTCACGCATTTCACCAATGAGTTTTAAATGAAGCAAAGCGGATTCACTTTGTTGCACCAGTAACCCATCATCAGACAAACACGCCACGCAATCACGATAAAAACGCTCACCAAATAAGCCTTCAGCTGGCCCAACAGGGTCAGTGCTGTCCACAATAATGAGATCAACCGAGTTAGGGAGTGCATCTTTCACCCATTTAATACCATCAATAAATTTTAACTGTGCACGAGGATCCTTATTGGATTCACACAACTCAGGAAAATAAACCTCTGCTAAACGGGTGACGCGCTCATCAATATCAATTTGCACCACTTGCTCAACATTGGGATGTTTCAACACTTCACGAAGCGTACCACAATCCCCCCCGCCAATAATCCAGACGCGCTTAGGATTTGGATGCAAAAACAACGCAGGGTGCGACATCATTTCGTGATAAAAGAAATTATCACGCGTAGAAACCATTGTGCAACCGTCTATTGTCATCAATTTACCAAACGTTTGCGTATCATAAATTTCCAGATGCTGAAAATCAGAGTGTTCTTCGTGAAGTTTTTGTGTGATTTTTAATGAAAAAGCTGTCCCCGTTGCAGCAACTTCTTCGGTAAACCAGTGTGACAAATTCATTTTTTAACAGGCCTTAAAATTAAAAAAATAGGGTGCTATCGCGTCATTATAAACCAGCCAGAAGGATTTAACTATCAAGATGACGAAATAACTCGAAAAAAAGAGAAAAAAAA
>DPKY01000045.1 GCA_003542275.1 Methylococcaceae bacterium
GGTGTAGCTGTGGCTTGAGTGGCACGATGCCACTTTGCGATGGGACGCATAAAACAGCAGAAACGGACAAACGTTCCGTGAAGTTTGTGGCAGAAAAAACGGGCAGTGTGTTTTTATGCGCGTGTGGAAAAACGCAAAATGTGCCGTATTGTGACGGCAGTCATCAAGTGCAAGATTAAAGCATATTATGGCACTCGAAATTGAACATAAATTTTTACTGGCCACTGCGCAATGGCGTGAGCAAATCAGTCACAGCGTGATGTATAAACAAGGCTATCTTAGCGCACAACCTACCAGCTCTATTCGTGTGCGCATTAGTGACAATCACGCTTGGCTCAATATCAAAAGCGCGACCATTGGCACGCAGCGCCAAGAGTTTGAGTATGACATTCCGCTCAGTGATGCGCAAGAAATGTTAGAGACGCTGTGCGCGAGGCCCATTATTGAAAAAACGCGCNNCGCCATTTCGTGACCGTTGACCAGCATATTTGGGAAATTGACGAGTTTTTTGGCGACAATGCGGGCTTGATTGTGGCTGAAATTGAGCTCAATGCACTCGATGAAGCGTTCACAAAACCCGATTGGCTGGGCGCAGAGGTGACACACGATTTGCGTTATTACAATAATAATCTAGCGCGTGAGCCTTACAAAAATTGGCGTGACGATGCTTGAGACAGTGGGTGATTCGCTTGATCCCGAAGATTGGCCAGCCTTTCGCGTGCAGGCGCACCGTATGCTCGATGACATACTTGATTATACCCAGCACCTTCACGCCCGCCCTGTCTGGCAACCACTCCCCGATGACCTAAAAGCCAAATTGCAGCAACCATTAAGCGAAAAAACGCTTGAGCAAGCCCACCGTGAATTCATGAACGACATTTTGCCGTATGCGGTGGGCAATGCGCATCCACGTTTTAGCGGCTGGGTACACGGCGGCGGTACGCCAGTGGGAATGCTCGCTGAAATGCTTGCCGCAGGGCTTAATGCCAATTTAGGTGGACGCAGTCAAGCACCTGTAGACATCGAGCGTCAAGTGATGCGTTGGGTGCGTGATGTATTTGGTTTTCCCGACACAGCCAGTGGTCTTTTTGTGACAGGCACATCAATGGCTAATTTTGTGGGCTGTTTATGTGCGAAAACGCGCACATTAGGCGTGACGACGCGCCAAACGGGTTTACCTCATGCCCCTTCGCTGATGGCCTACACTTCAACGGCGGCACATATTAGTATTGCGCAAGCGCTTGATATTAGCGGTATTGGCACGAATGCGTTGCGTAAAATACCCGTTAATGACCAATACGAAATGACAGTGGCGGATTTAGAACGCGCCATTGCCACAGATAAAGCAGCGGGACATCGTCCCTTTTTAGTCGTTGCGACGATAGGGACAGTGGATGTTGGCGCCATTGACCCGATTGAGGCCATTGCAGACGTGTGCCAAAAAGAAGGGATTTGGCTGCATATCGATGGTGCGTTTGGCGCGTTGGCAATGCTTGCTCCGTCGTTAGCGCCACGTTTAAAAGGCATTGAGCGGGCGGATTCGATTGCGTTTGATTTTCACAAATGGGGGCAAGTGCCCTATGACGCGGGTTTTATCTTAGTGCGTGATGGCGCATTGCATCAGCAAGCGTTTGCGTCACCTGCGGCGTATTTGCAACGCTGCGAGCGTGGATTATCGGCCAATTCTCCGTGGGCGTGTGATTTTGGGCTGGATTTATCACGCGGTTTTCGTGCCTTAAAAACGTGGTTTACTTTGAGCGTCTATGGCAATGAGAAATTGGGTCGTGTCATTGCGCACACCTGCCACCTCGCGCAATATCTAAAACAGCAAATTGAAAACACGCCCCAGCTTGAACGCCTTGCCCCTGTTGCGCTCAATATCGTGTGTTTTCGCTACACCTGCGCGGATGTTGATTTGAACTGGCTCAATACGCAACTTGTCATTGCTTTGCAAGAATCTGGCGAGGTGGCGCCTTCTTCAACGATATTACACGGTCGCGTTGCCATTCGCGCGGCAATTGTCAATCATCGCACGACGCACCATGATATAGATACCTTATTGGCTTGCACGCTAAAATGGGGCGCTGTGCTCACTTCTTCGTGATGAATAAAAAACTAAAGGCAAAATAATAATGACAGAGCAACTTGCGTTAACGGATGTAACCAATAGAGAGTTTATTGGCCTTGTTGAATTGATGCGCCTAGCCCATCATGGCGTCGATTTGGCGCCACTTGGCCAAGCCCTCATCCAAAAAACCGTTGAGAATCCTTATGATGCGAAGGCGTTGCTGGATTTATCCACTGTGCTGCAACTGCGCGGTAATCGTGAATTAGCCCTGCAAGTGCAAGCGCAAGCCATTGCTTTGCAACGCGCGTATGGGGTATCAGCGCCTCAATCTGCCACATTGCGCGTGCTGGCGCTGGTGAGTGCGGGGGACTTGATGGCCAATACCCCAATTGAATTTTTACTTGAGCATTCAACGGTGGCGCTGACACAATTTTATGTGACCGAGGATTTATTCACCGTTGCTGGGGCGTTCAATGAAGATTTGCCCGAACACGATGTGCTGTTTGTTGCCATTGCAGAGTCTGAGGCGAATTTGTCGCTCCTCAAGCAACTCACGCCGTTGCTGGCAAAATGGCCCAAGCCCGTATTAAATCGGCCGGAATTCATTGCCCAACTGTCACGCGATAGTGCGTGTGCCTTGCTGGAAAATGCGCCTGGCATTGCCATGCCCAAAACAGTGCGCTATCTCGCCGGCGATATTGACGCGCAAGCGTTGATGTATCCCTTGATTATCCGTCCCGTCGATTCCCATGCCGGCCACGACTTAGAGAAAATGGATGATGCAAAGGCGCTTGACTCTTATCTCCAATTGAATAGCCAACACAATAGTGATGAATTTTTTATTGCCCCTTTTGTGGACTATAAAAACGCAGATGGACTTTATCGTAAATACCGTGTGATGTTATGTGCAGGTGAGGCGTTTTTGTGTCATTTGGCGATGTCTACTCATTGGATGATTCATTATCTCAACGCAGGTATGGCGCAAGATGCGCAAAAACGTGAACAAGAAGCTCACGCAATGGCCACGTTTCAACAGACCTTTGCCAAAAAACACGCGGCGGCTTTTCAGGCGATTTATGAACGCACCGGCCTTGATTATATAGGAATTGATTGCAGTGAAACGGCGGACGGTGAGTTGCTCATTTTTGAAATTGACAGTTGCATGATTGTGCACGCCATCGACCCTGTTGACCTCTTTCCTTATAAACCAGCGGCGATGCAACGC
>DPKY01000286.1 GCA_003542275.1 Methylococcaceae bacterium
CGGACGTAATAACGAATCACGTGGCGGCACCGTAGATCCAACAAACGCTAGTGGTACAGGTGGCCTATTAAACGGTGCGATTGGCGACCAAGATGCTTGGTATGTTGGCGCTGGTTTTGACTTTAACATCAATGACAACTTGTTTGGCATGATGCACGGCACTGAAGTTTTAGGCGAATTGATGTTTGATTACAAACAGTTAGGCGAAAGAAAAGCTAATGGCTTAACATCAGCTGTAACAGGAGCACTTCTCACTGGCACTCCATTAGGAGACGGAGCAATAGCGGCCAATTCACAAACAGCCACCGTTAACGCATTAACCTTAGCGGCATCACCAAAAATCAAATTCTTCAAAGGCAGCAACTTCCGTCCTTGGTTAATTCCAGCTGGTCTTGAAATCACCGTTATCAGCCCACCCTCTGATGCGATTACCGTTCTTAACCCAGGCATGATGTTTGGCGCGGGTGCGGACTATAAAATCTGGAAAGACATCTACGCAGGTGCTGACGTGCGTTACCACCACTCATTTGACACCGTTGACGGTGTAAACAGCGATGGTTTAACGGCCGGTGGTTACTTAGGTTTAGGTTTCTAAGCATCGCTTAAAACCCAAGCTATAATAAAAAAGAGAGCGTGACTGCTCTCTTTTTTTTTGCCTAAAATTTAGTTTGTCACAGAATGTTAATATCCATTTCGTAAGCTAGGGTGTCTATTTTTAATTTTTTGGTCTATCTGCCGATAAAAAGCGTGTAGTTTTTACTTAACTGTAAACTGTAAGGAGTTTTCACCATGAACTTTGATACTTATTTTAACATTTTTAATTTAACCATTGATGAAGAGCATTGTGCAAGTTTGACGCCTGCGTTTTGTCCTGAAATTATTGCGTTGCTCAATTCTCAACGTGGCGTAAAACGTAGTGTTAGTCATTTCAGCAATAATGCGGCCAATGATTACGGCTTTGACGAACACGTTCAAGGATTAGCCTAAATGCAATGGATTTCTGTTTGCACAACCGATGAACTTGAAAACAATCAGCACCTTGTCGTTGAACTCGACGACATGGATGTGATTGTTTTTAGGCTTGACGATAAGTTTTACGCCATTGAAGACATCTGTTCGCATGATGGAGGCAAAATCAGCGGCGGAATGTGTGAAAACGGCGAAATTATTTGTCCGCGTCACGGTGCACGATTTTGCATTAAAACGGGCGCCGTAAAGTCCCCTCCTGCGTATGAAGGCGTGGAATGCTACGCTGTTCGTATTGAAGGTAATACTCTGCAAATTCAACACCCCCGCGATTAAATTTCCAGCGAGCCATATTTTTTTTATGGCAAAAACGATTTAAGCCTTTATTATATTCACTCGTCTATTTGAAAATTTAAAGGTTTACATATGCAAATTAGCAACAATACCGCCGTTTCCATTCATTACACACTCACAAATGACGCTGGAGAAGTTATCGACAGCTCAATTCAAAGTGGTGAGCCGCTGGTTTATCTGCACGGTCAAAGCAATATCATCTCCGGCTTAGAGCGTGCACTACATGGCAGAAAAGTAGGCGATAAATTTACCGCCAACATTCCCGCTTCTGATGCGTATGGCCATGTGTTTGAAGATCGCGTGCAGGTGATTTCACGTGAAATGTTTGATGGGATTGATAACATTGAAGTGGGTATGCAATTTCACGCTGACGTCAGCGAAGGCCCAGGCATTGTGACCGTTGTTGCTGTTGATGGCGACAATGTGACTATTGACGGCAATCACCCACTTGCGGGTATGCCACTCACCTTTGAAATTGAAGTGATTGACGTGCGCCCTGCTTCAGAAGAAGAAATTGAACATGGTCACATTCACGGTGCTGGCGGGCATCATCACTAGACATTGACGTTGAGGAGTCGCATTTATGGCTTTTATGCAAGGCAAACGGGTATTGATTGTGGGGTTAATTAGCAATCGCTCCATTGCATGGGGTATTGCGCAAGCAATGCACCGTGAAGGCGCAGAACTCGCTTTCACTTACCAAAATGAAAAACTCAAAGAGCGCGTAGTGGCGATGGCCGCTGAATGCGGTTCGTCTATTGCCATTGAATGTGACGTGAGCAGTGATGCGCAAATTCATTATGTTTTCGATGAACTTGGCAAACAGTGGGATGGCCTCGACTGCATCGTGCATTCCGTGGCGTTTGCACCGCGTGAAGCGCTTGATGGCGATTACGTTGAGGCGACTACACGTGAAAATTTCCAAATTGCCCACGACATCAGCTCATATAGCTTTACCGCACTCGCAAAAGCCGGTCGCGCAATGATGGCAGGACGTCATGGTTCACTCTTAACGCTGAGTTATTTGGGCGCTGAACGTGCCATTCCCAATTACAACGTCATGGGCGTTGCTAAAGCAAGCTTAGAGGCCAATGTGCGTTATATGGCGGTTGCTTTAGGGGCAGAAGGCACGCGTGTTAATGCCATTTCAGCTGGGCCAATTAGAACCCTTGCTGCATCAGGCATCAATGACTTTAAAGCGATGTTAAGCAAAGCCGCTGATGCGGCGCCACTCAAAAAGAACGTCACCATTGAAGAAGTTGGCAATGCGGCGGCTTTTTTATGCTCCGACCTCGCTTCGGGTATTACCGGTGAGTTGATGTATGTGGATTGTGGCTATAACATTATGGGATTAGCCGCTGTTTAAAGACATTTGAGCAAAAAACAGCGTATTTTGATATAAAAAACGGTGATATTGCGTAATATCGCCGTTTTTTTTCGTCCACTTTTTAAAATTTAAGCGTAGGAAAAGCCATGTCAAAATTGATTGTGAATGTAGGAAGTACCTCGGTGAAAACGCAATTGTTTGATCAAAATCTACACAGTCAAGCGCAGTTAAATGCCGATTATGGCGCAAAAAATGGCTTGAGTGCTTCAGGATTGACCAGACAAAATACCCCTTTTAACTATCACGATGCCAGCGTACATGATGCGCAAACCACCTTAACTTACTTATTCAATACATGGC
>DPKY01000243.1 GCA_003542275.1 Methylococcaceae bacterium
GTCCATATCCACACCCATGTTCAGTACCGCAAACATGACAGGAATGTTATCCACAATCGCTGAAATTAAACCCACCAAAATGTTTGCTGTGGTGGGGCCTAAGCCGTCGTACATCGCATTTGATAATAATTCTAAGTAGCCAATGTAGCCAAGGCCGCCAACGGCAAAAACCACACCAAAGAAGAACAATAACGTATCCCATTCTGCGTGCATGACTTTGTTGAAGATATTAAAGCCGTTATGATCACCTGCTTTATGCGCTTGAATTTTCAAGTAGTAACCAAATAACATCAGTGCAGATAAACCGGTCATCATACCCATGAAAGGAGGTAAATGGAGCACTTGTTTAAAGCTCACTGCCGCACCAATGGTGCAAAGGAACATGAAACAAATAATTAACGCGCCCGGTTTTAATTGAACAGCTTCTTCACTGGTCGCCTGAGGTTGTTCATTGGGAACAGCCCAGTACATAATCGCCGCAGGAATGGCGTAGTTTGCGACAGAAGGGACAAACAATTTAAAGAAATCAAAGAATTCTGCGTATTCTGCTTGCCAAACCATCAAGGTGGTGATATCGCCAAACGGACAGAAAGCACCGCCCGCATTAGCAGCGATAACCAAGTTGACAAAACCAATGCTGACAAATTTTTCATTGTCAGCGCCTACCGCCATCACCACCGCCCCAACGAGCAACGCTGCTGTGAGGTTATCGGCTACTGACGATAAGAAAAAGGTGATAATGCCCGTGATAATAAACAATTGACGATAGCCAAATTGTTTTCTTACCAGCCAAGAACGCAGTGCTTCAAACACGTTACGCTCTGACATAGAGTTAATATAGGTCATCGCTACCAGCAAAAATAGCATCAATTCAGCGTATTCTTTCACGTCATGCTCAAAAGCAAGGTGCATCTCGTGAGTGGGTACGCCCTTTTGTTGCGCTAAAATGGACGCGTGCGCCCAGATAATCCCCGCCGCTAAAATAACGGGTTTTGATTTACGCATATGCGTAAATTCTTCGGTCATCACAAAACCGTAGGCAATGAGGAAAATCAACACGGTGTAAATACCGCGCTCAGTGCCTGTCATATCTAAATTTTGAAAACCTTCAGCCAGTGCCAACTGCGGCACAAACAAGGTTAACAAAGCCAAAACCATAAACTTCATATATCCTCCACCTTTGTTTCTAATAAATTAAAACGCACATCAACATATTATGGTATCACCAACTAATAAATTTTGTCATTTTATGACACGGGGTATATGATTGACACTCACTTTATTGGCTTTTTTATAGGGTCTGAAAACCATTTTTTATGTACCAATATAATCATAACGATCAAATTCTTATTGAAGAACGTGTCGCGCAGTTTAGGCGGCAAACCGAGCAGTTTTTAAATGGCGAAATTTCCGAAGATGGCTTTCGAGCGTTACGTCTTCGCAATGGCGTCTATATTCAAACCCACGCGCCTATGCTACGCGTGGCCATTCCCTATGGACTGCTCAACGCAAAACAGCTACATACGCTCGCACACATTGCGCGGACGTATGACAAAGATTATTGCCATGTGACCACACGTCAAAATGTGCAGTTCAACTGGCCAAAATTAGAACAAATTCCCGATATTCTCGCAGAGCTTGCACAAGTGCAGATGCACGCCATTCAAACGAGTGGGAATTGTATGCGCAACACCACAAGCGACCATCTCGCGGGCGTTTGCCGTGACGAAATTGAAGACCCGCGCCCCTATTGCGAAATTATTCGCAAATGGACAACGCTGCATCCTGAATTTGATTATCTGCCGCGTAAATTCAAAATTGCAGTCAGCGGTTCAACAACCGATCGCGCCGCGACGCAGTTTCATGACATCGGTTTACATCTTGTCAAAAATGACGCAGGTGAGGTGGGCTTTAAAGTGTTTGTGGGCGGCGGTCTTGGGCGTACGCCCATTATCGGCCAAGTGATTTGCCCGTTTCTTGAGAAAAAGCACATTTTGTCTTATTTAGAGGCCATACTGCGTATTTACAATTTACTGGGTAGACGTGATAACAAATACAAAGCGCGGATTAAAATTCTGGTAAAAGAGACAGGGCTTGAAAAGTTTACAGCGTTAGTCGAAGCTGAATGGGCATTGATTCGTGACAATTTGGAAGTGAGTGATGCGTATTTTTCTGCAATGAAAGCGCATTTTACGCCCTTTGATTATGACAACAATGCCGCGCAAGACACGACATTTGCCGCGCACACGCAAGAGAACAAAGCCTTTGCAACCTGGGTGAACTATAACACGCAAGCGCACAAAATAGACGGTTATCGCATTGTGTTTTTATCGCTCAAAGCCCCTGATTCGCCGCCAGGCGATTTGACCTCAGAGCAACTTGATGCGATTGCTGATTTAGCGACGCAATACAGTTTTGGTGAAATTCGTAGCACGCATCGTCAAAATTTTGTGTTTGCCGATGTGAAACAATCCGATTTATTTGCGCTCTGGCAGGCCTTATCGGCGCAAAAATTGGCGACCCCTAATGTGGGTATGGCAACGGATATTATTTGCTGTCCTGGTTTGGATTTTTGCTCATTGGCTAACGCTAGCTCTATTAGTGTCACGCAAGACATCAATGACGTACTCGACAACATGGATTATTTGCATGATATTGGTGAAGTCAATATCAATATTTCCGGCTGTATGAACGGCTGTGCGCATCAAAGCGTTGGGCACATTGGTATTTTGGGCGTCGATAAAAAAGGTGTTGAATGGTATCAGTTTACTTNNTGCCAACGAAGCGGCCATTGGTGAGCGCTTAGGGCCATCGATTCCAAAGAGCGAGGTGGCAAAGGCTGTTGAGCATATTTTAGACGTTTACGTTCACATACGTTTAGAAAACGAGCATTTTTTAGAAACAGTCAAGCGAGTTGGCATGGCGCCTTTCAAGGAGAAAGTATATGCAGGTCATTAAAAATAAACAGCTCATTGAAAATCACTGGACGTATTTAGACGATGATACCGCGCTCATTAGCGT
>DPKY01000135.1 GCA_003542275.1 Methylococcaceae bacterium
TTTTCAGGCAAAGCCAATGAATCGCAACGCAGTGACCGGCGCTACACTGATGCCCATCAAAGCAGTTTTGATATGGCAAACAACAGCCAGCTGGATTCACTGTATGGCAATTTTTCATTGAATTATAAAGAATTAAAACTTCGCCTGCTTTCTGACGACTACAATATCGAGGCGCGTGACGGTTTCTCTGACGTGATGATGCCCCCCAAACGCTTTATTAGAAATCAATTTTCAACACAAGCTGCCAAAGTCGATTTTGAGCATCCTTTTGATGCCCATTTTAAAATCAATTCTGATTTTACCTTTTCGCGTCAAAAACCGTGGGAAAGTTCAAGGCATTATGAAGATGGCACGCCGACAAAATTACTGGAAAAAGTCATTGTTGATAATTACAAATTCAACGCAAAAGGTACTTGGTCAAGCGATGATGGTAGCTATATTGTACTAGGCAACAGTTATCAAACCGATGATTATACTTTTATCGTCTCGCCAGCTAAACCGCTGATGTTTGAAAACTATACCGCCTACACAGAAGGTGTTTATAAAACCGCTTTTGGGGATTTACTGGCGGGTTTGCGTTTTGATTACTACAATAAATTTGGCACGAATTTAGCGCCGCGCGTAGCGCTCACCAAACAGTTTGAGCAATTTCACTACAAACTGCTCTACACGCACGCGTTCCACACCCCAACAGCAGGCAATTATCAGCTCAATGAGGGTTACAATGACATCAATACCTTAGGCCGTCACTTAAATTCCCTTGGGCCTGAATTAACGCAAACTTACGAAATGGAACTGGGATACCGTTTTTCCCGCCGTCTTGATATGACGTCCAATATTTTTCTCACGCACATAAAAGACCTACTCACCTACAGTATTGACGCTAATTATGACGATTTTTACATCAACGGTCCCGAATCGGATGTGTATGGCGTCGAATCAGCCATTAAATATCAGCATGATTGGCTTGGAAAATTTGATGTGAATTATTCGCTTTATCAAGCGCATCAACATGAGCCGTCTAAAAATTATCAAGCGTTTAAAAATGGGCAACTAATTGCCTCTAAAATCAATCTTGGCTTTCCCACCCATAAAGCCACCCTCAATCACACTTTCAACTTCACGCCCGATTTGTCTTTTAATCATTCGCTCATTTTCTTTAGTGATCGACTAGGCTATAGCGGTGAAACGGTAACACACTATACGCCCGAATTTATTTACAACACCTATTTACGCTATCAAAATATGCCCATAAAAGGCGCGGAAATAGGCCTTGGTCTCTATGATGTGTTCAATGCGCGTTGGCAATATGTTCAACAGTACAACGGTGGCCATCCTGCCCTGCCCGCTGAAGCGCGTGAATTGATGCTTCGTTTTTCATACAAATTCTAATGCTAAAAAAATACGTTCTACTCGACCGAGACGGGGTCATTAACCATGACAGTGATGCGTTTATTAAATCTCCTCAAGAATGGCAACCTATCGAAGGCAGTTTAGAGGCGATTGCCCAACTCAACGCACAGGGTTTTCGTGTTGTGGTCATCAGTAATCAATCGGGCCTTGCGCGAGGGCTTTTTGACGAGGCAACCCTCGAGCGCATTCATGAAAAAATGTACGCGAGTGTGCGTGAAAAAGGCGGCGATATTGAGGCCATTTATATTTGCCCACATCACGCGCGTGATTTGTGTGAATGCCGAAAACCCAAAGCGGGATTACTTAGACAATTTGCGCTAGACAAACAGGTGGATTTAACACAAACCGTTTTCATCGGTGATTCCCTGCGCGACATTGAGGCCGCGCAATGTGTGGGCGCTACGCCGATATTAGTCAAAACGGGAAAAGGCCAACAAACGCTACGCGATAATCCGCAACTTTCAACTTCACTTTTTATTTTTGAGAACTTACATGACGCAGCACACTACCTCATCACACGATAACCGAAAAAAAAATTATATAGGGTCAGGTTTACTTTTTTTCAGCATTTTTTTCACCGCAACCATTGAAGGTATTATTTTATTTGCCTTTTTTTGGGCACCGTTTCATATTCGCTACAAATTAGCGCGTGCGTGGTGCGTGCTGATGCTTTGGTGCATGGCAATATTTGTTGATTTAAAATATGAGGTGGAAGGCCTTGAAAATGTCGACCCCACACAAGCGGCCATTATTTTTAGCAATCATCAATCTGCATGGGAAACGCTGGCGCTACGCGTCATTATGCCGCCGCAATCAGCGGTTATGAAACGCGAATTACTGTATCTGCCACTTTGGGGGTGGGCGCTACTTTTACTCAAATCCATTGTAATTGACAAGCGAAATGCCCGCGCCGCGTTAAAAGGCTTAATTGAAGACGGCACACGTTATTTGCAAGAAGGGCTTTTTATTTTGATTTTTCCTGAAGGGACGCGTGCGGCGGCAGGTGAAGTGAAGCATTTTAATATGGGCGGAGCGTTACTCGCCCAAAAAACCGGTTATCCCATTATTCCCGTTGTGCATAACGCGGGTAATTTTTGGCCACGCTACAGTTTTTTAAAATACCCTGGCACCATTAAAGTCAAAATAGGCAAACCCATTCAAACCAAAGGACGCAAAGCCACCGATATTAACGCTGAGGCGGAGGCGTGGATTAGAGAAGAAATACGTAAATTTGATTAAACTTTGCAATAAGAAGGTACCCAACTTCTTGCCATCATTTCTTCTGGAATGGCATTAAAATCGAAAGTTTCACCATCTTTAATCATTTGAGAAATATCAAACAAATGCTTTACTTCGGGAATATCATCAAAAAACAGCGTATAAAAAGGTTTAACAAGCCATTTTGAAATTTGAATTCCTAGATNNCCGATGAAATTGCGACGTTGCCCAACATGCGCAATTTCATCGATGGTAATTTCATCAAGCAACGCTTTCAAACGCTCGCGTACTTCGGGTTCATCGGCAAGCACCTCGTCAAATAAACGGTGCAAGTGACAATAGAATGTCACGCCCATCAGCTCAGTGACAAATGCAGGCGTATCCATCAAAAATCCGGGAAACTTTGGAAATTGTTCGTACACTTTTTCTTTCCACGGTGACAGCGGCACCCATTCCACTTTAGCCAGGCCACAGGTTAACAGCATTTCATCAAATAAACGTACATGACAAAATTCTTCAGCTAAATGCACGCGACTAATTTTGTCTTCAATATAATGAGAATGCGCCATATCGGGCACCACATCCCAAGCGCCTTTAATACCCACCCATTCATGTCGCGCAAATTTGTAAATTGCCGTCAGCATGAGCGTCATGCGATCAAGCGATTCAGGTTTATCTTGCATTTCAACATAGTTGCGATAAAACGCTTCGGGATTGGCAAGTGGTTTACGCAATGTCACTGGATTATTTTTAAAATATGCCAATTTATCGCGTTTAATCGCCAAGTCGCGGTCGTCTTCGAGTAATTCGCCACCATGTTGTTGGGTAAATTCCCAATAATTCTCAAAGTTTTCTTTACGTTGCAACGGGGTTGACGGTGAGAAAATTGAGCGATATTTAGCTAGTGTCATGCGCTGTTATCCAGTTTTGATATTTAAGAAATCATCGATTCTACAAAAATTAGCAAATGAATTACCAGCTTTGCATTTCAATAATAAAATTTTCTGCTTTTTTCCCCGCACGTGCCGCATCATTTCGCAAAGCTTCAATACGCTCTAAATAGGCGTCGTCCACATCACCGGTAATGTATTCATGACTAAAGCACGAGGTGTCAAAATGTTCAATCTCTGGATTCCCTTTTTGAACGGCAGCAATTAAATCCTCTAAATCTTGATAAATCAATTTATCTGCACCAATGGCCTCGCACACTTCTTGTTCTGTGCGATTGTGCGCAATCAACTCATGCGCGGCGGGCATATCAATACCGTACACATTAGGAAAGCGCACCGGTGGCGCAGCGGACGCAAAATACACTTTCTTTGCCCCCGCATCACGCGCCATTTGAATAATTTGGGCAGAGGTCGTGCCGCGCACCACTGAATCATCGACCAATAAAACATTTTTGCCATTAAACTCGAGGTCAATCGCATTGAGTTTTTGACGCACGGATTTTTCGCGCATTTTTTGACCGGGCATAATAAACGTGCGACCAATATAGCGATTTTTAATAAACCCTTCGCTAAATTTCACCCCTAATTTATTGGCCATCTGCAATGCAGCGGTGCGACTGGTATCTGGAATAGGAATGACAACATCAATGTCATGATCGCCCCACTCTCGCGCTACCTTTGCCGCCAATTTTTCGCCCATACGCAGTCGCGCTTTATACACAGAAATCTTGTCAATAATCGAATCAGGTCGCGCAAAATACACATATTCAAAAATACACGGGCAATGATTCACCTGCTCTGCGCATTGTTGACTGTGCAGTTTTCCCGATTGTTCAATAAAAATGGCCTCGCCAGCGGCAATGTCGCGCGTGACTTCAAAGCCTAGCACATCAAGGGCAACGCTCTCTGAAGCAATCATAAATTCACTACCCTGCTCGCTTTTGCGCTCACCAAAAATAGCTGGTCGAATGCCGTGCGGGTCACGAAACCCTAAAATGCCCACTCCCGCAATCATAATCACGACCGCATACGCGCCACGACAACGACGGTGTACACCTTTTACCGCTTCAAAAATATCCGCGACCGTCAAATCCGTTTTATGCAAACTCTGTAGTTCATGTGCAAAGACATTGAGCAAGACTTCCGAATCCGAGTCGGTATTGATATGACGTTGATCTTCTTCAAATAACGCTTGTTTGAGCGCTTGCGTATTGGTTAAATTGCCATTGTGCGCAAGGGTCAAGCCAAAAGGCGAATTCACATAAAAAGGTTGCGCCTCCGCTGAACTTGTGCAACCTGCCGTCGGGTAACGCACATGGGCAATGCCCATATTGCCACGCAGACGTAGCATCTGATCATTAGTGAACACATCTCGTGTTAAGCCATTGTCTTTACGCAAATGCAATCGACCGTTTTCACACGTTACAATGCCAGCGGCATCTTGCCCACGATGCTGAAGCACGGTGAGCGCGTCATATAAATCTTGATTGACCGCTTGATGAGAAACGATAGCAACAATACCACACATTATTTTTTACCTAAGTTTGAAGAGGAAACGTTGAACAATATATTTTTCTGAAAGGTGAAGCGTGCTGCGTGAGGCAAAATGCCCAACGCAGCATGGCTCTCATTTGAAAACAGGCTTATTCTGACACAAGGATGGATTTGATGTTTTGTTCATCCATTTTGCGTTTCATGGCAGCGGCGCGTTTGCCGTCAAGTTCAGGGCCAACACGCAAACGATAGCTAACGCCTTTTTCAGTTTGTACGGGCTCAAGTAACGCCGGTAAGCCTTCTTTTTGCAGGCCTTCAAGTAAAGCGGTCGCATTTTCTTTTTTTGTAAAACTGCCCACTTGAATATACCATCGTGATGGCGTTGCCGGCTTGGGTGTCGATACTGCTGCAGCAATTTTTTTGGCATCACTCGTCGCGCTATCTTTGTCAACAGCTCCTGACTTGACTGCTGGCGTATTGGCGTTGTCGGTGAGTTTTGCCGCGTGCACTTGTTTTAATAATTCTTCTTCAAGTTTGCTATTGAATTTTTTCGCTTTCACTTCTGTAACCGGATTGGCATCTTCCTCGGCAACAGCCACAGGCGGTTTTTTGGTCGCTGCAGGTTTATTGGGTTTCATTGGCGGTTCATCATCAACTTCATCGCCACGAATGTCATAATTGGAGGTTTCAGAATACACGGGCTTTTCCACGCGCGGTTTTTCACGCACAGGCTTTGCTGGTGCGGGTGCTGGCGGCGGAGTAGGCGTTGCTGGTGAGATATCTTCCATCTCATCTGGTCGCAAAGTATTAGGTGCTACGGTATTAACGGCAGCGGCCGTTTTATTTTGGGGGGGAAGCGCTAACACTTGCTCCGCACTCACAGGTAACTTAGCGGGTGGCTCTTCAACAAATTGGTTTTCAGCCGGTAAACTCAAATTACTCACCACCTGCCCTTCTTCTTCAACATTGTCATCAAACAACATCGGTATAAGTATTGCCGACAATATTGTGACCACAAATGCGCCCATTAAACGTTGTTTTAACTCATGATCAATGTTCATGTTTACTTTCACCTATTTTTAAATTGACACAGCACTCTGATACTAAAAAAAATGACCCAAAAACGACAATCAAATCGCCCACCCGAGCGGCTTGTTTTGCCGCATCAAATGCCTGCGCAAAGCCAGAAAATCCCCAATGGCCATGTTGAATCTGACATTCTTCAAAAATACCACGCATAACCAACTCTGTTACCGCGCGTGTATTGTGCGTGAGCGGGGCAAAAAACCATTGATACACCATCGGCTTCATCAACGACAACACACCAGCAATATCTTTATCCTTCATCATTGAAAAAATAGCATGAATGCGCACAGCAGGAAAATGTTCACGCAAATACGCAACCAATGTTTCAACCGCTTGAGGATTATGCCCAACATCTAAAAGAACGGGAACGTCGCCCTCAATGAGTTGAAATCGCCCCGCTAATGTCACGTTCTGCAAACCTAAACGAATGGACACCTCAGACATGGGCAGTTGCGATTTTAGGCACTGCGTTGCGAAAATGGCTGACGCCGCGTTGCGATATTGATGCTCTCCTTTGAGGGCTGGCGGCGGCAGATTGTCTATCTTGCCTTGCTCACTTTCCCATGTCCACGTCTGTGCGCGGTGAACATAGCTAAACGCCTCACCAAAACAATACACATCCGCGTGCACCGCCTTGGCGTAGTCAATGAGTGTGCGAGGCGGCAAAGGCTCACCCACAATAGCGGGCTGCCCTGAGCGAAAAATTCCCGCTTTTTCATAGCCAATGTGGTCACGCGTTTTGCCTAGCCACTCCACATGGTCAATAGCAATGCTACTCACAATGGCAACGTCCGCATCAACGATATTCACCGCATCAAGACGCCCACCTAAGCCCACTTCTAAAACCTGAACAGCAACACGCGCTTGAGAAAAAATTAACAGCGCCGCCAGCGTGCTGAATTCAAAATAACTCAGTGTGGTGTCACCACGCGCCTGATCAATCTGCGAAAAAACGGCGCAAATTTGCGCATCACTCACCGGCTTGCCGTTAATTTTAATACGCTCGTTATAGTGCACAATATGCGGCGAGGTGTATGCACCAACGCTGTGTCCCTGCGCTAAATAAAACGCTTCTAGGTAGGCAACGCTTGAGCCTTTGCCATTTGTCCCTGCAACAGTGAGTGTGATTGGCCGATATGCCCCGCTAGGCAACAGAGCTTCAAATACGCGCTTAACGCGCTCAAGCCCTAAATCAATAGGAAGCGGGTGCAAACTCTCTTGCCAAGACAACCACTGTGCTAATGTGTCAAAACGACTCATGTTTTTCGTCAAGCACTAACCCGCATCGTCAACATCATGCGTCAACTGTTCAAGTGCATCATCGTCAACCACTGCTGGGCAAGTGACTTTATGCCATGTTAACATCGCCAAGATACTGGCAATTTTATCGCGTATATCACGTCGATGAATAATCATATCAATCGCGCCATGTTCCTGCAAAAATTCACTGCGCTGAAAACCTTCAGGTAATTTCTCGCGTACCGTTTGCTCAATCACACGCGGCCCAGCAAAGCCAATCAACGCATTTGGCTCGGCAACGTTAATGTCACCAAGCATGGCCAAACTCGCTGAGACGCCGCCCATAGTAGGGTCAGTCATAAACGAAATATAAGGCAATCCTCGCGCTGAGAGCTTGGTTAATGCTGCGCTGGTTTTGGTCATCTGAAAGAGGGAGAACAATGACTCCTGCATTCGCGCCCCACCACTTGCCGTAAAAACAATAAAAGGCACGCCCAGTTCGATACTTTTGTTCACACCGCGCACAAATTTTTCACCGACAACCGAGCCCATCGAGCCGCCCATGAAATTAAAATCAAATGCCGCCGCAACAATGTCTTGGCCATGCAACTGCCCCTTCATCACCACTAAAGCATCATTTTCTCTGGTTTGTTTTTGCGCTTGAAGCAGGCGATCTTTGTATTTTTTACTGTCTTTAAACTTCAACGGGTCAAGGGGTTTAACATTTTTCCCCACTTCTTCGCGTCCTTGCTCATCTAAAAACAAATTCAATCTTGCCCGCGCAGAAATACGCATATGATGATCACATTTCGGGCACACACTGCCATTTTTTTCTAACTCGCTGTTATACAAAATGGCATTGCAACTTGGGCATTTTGCCCACAGCCCTTCAGGCACCGTATTTTTTTTATTCGTCGATTCTGTGCGAATAATCGACGGCCGTAATTTTTCAAACCAACTCATAATCAGTTATCCATTGCCAGTCGCATTGCAGTTAATAATTCAATAATGGCTTCTTTTGCCTGCGGTGGATTGTGTAAATTCGCTTCAATTTCACGAATCAACGCACTGCCCACCACCACACCATCGCCTAATTGCGCAATGGTTTTTGCCGTTTGCGCATCTTTTACGCCAAACCCTACCGCAATAGGCAATGTCGTATTGGCACGAATTTCAGCTAATTTTGCTTCCACCTCCGCCACATTCAAATGCGCCGCACCTGTCACGCCTTTGAGTGAAACATAATAAAGGTATCCCGCGCCCACAGTATCCATGCTGGCAATACGCGCCGCACTGCTATTGGGGGCAAGTAAGAAAATGGGATCAATATCGCGTGATTTGAGTTGCTCAACGCACGCCTGCGCTTCTTCTGGCGGTAAATCAACTGTTAACACGCCGTCAATGCCTGCAGCGTGCACCGCTTGTGCAAATTGTTCATAGCCCATCACTTCAACAGGATTTAAATATCCCATAATCACAATAGGAGTATGACCATTGGTTTTGCGAAACTCGGCGGCAATGGCCAGTGTTGTTCTCAGGCTTTGATGATGCGCAAGCGCTCGCTCGCTCGCCCGTTGAATGACAGGGCCATCAGCCATAGGGTCAGAGAATGGTACACCCAGCTCAATAATATCCGCCCCTGCACCGACCATCGCGTGCATGAGTGGCACGGTAAATTGCGGATGAGGGTCGCCTGCGGTGACAAATGGAATAAGGGCTTTGCGGCCTTTTTGCGCTAATTCAGAAAATGTTGCAGCTAAGCGACTCATAATTCAATTCCTTCTCGTTTTGCCATCGTTTGCATATCTTTGTCGCCACGCCCCGATAAATTCACAATTAAAATTTCATCCTGTTTCATGGTCGGTGCCAGTTTGAGTGCATACGCCATCGCATGACTGGATTCTAATGCGGGAATAATGCCTTCCATGCGCGTGAGCGCATAAAAACCGCCCAGCGCTTCTTCATCGGTAATGTTGACGTATTGGGCGCGACCAGAATCTTTTAGCCAAGCGTGCTCTGGGCCAACACCTGGGTAGTCCATACCAGCAGATACTGAATGCGTCTCAGATATTTGGCCATTGTCATCTTGCAATAAATACGTGCGATTGCCATGTAAAACGCCAGGCTTCCCAACACACAAAGCCGCAGAATGTAAGCCACTTCCTAAACCATGCCCTGCCGCTTCAACCCCAATGAGTTTGACATCAGGCAAGTCAATGTAGGGATAAAAAATACCCATTGCATTAGATCCACCACCAACGCAAGCCAATACATAATCAGGTTGCTTGCCAGTCATCTCCGGCATTTGCACTTTGCACTCTTCGCCAATCACACTCTGAAAATC
>DPKY01000136.1 GCA_003542275.1 Methylococcaceae bacterium
GCCTAGTGTGATGCACCCAAACCCCTGTTGTTTTGGTTAAGGCCGCAAACAGTAAATCTGTCCCCACCGCTGTGGCAGGTTTAAATCCAAAAAGAAACACTAACAGCGGCGTCATCAATGAACCACCGCCCACCCCCGTCAACCCCACCAGTAAGCCAACCAGTAAGCCTGATAAAATATAGCCAAAATTAACGGTGAGCACTAGCTCAACGGGCGTCACTAACGCATTTGAAATGATACTTCCTAGGTCCATACGTTTTTTTAATCCTCACATCAACTTTAAGTGAAATCTCAATATAGGCTGCATAGTAGAAAAATAATCGAAACAAAGAAAATGCTATTTTTCGATGCGCTTATCTAAAAATAGCATATCACTCAACAGAAAGGGTGTGGATACGGCTTAACGTGGCAATATCCCAATGCGCGGTCGCCCAGTTTAGAATCTCATCAACAGTGGCGTGTTGCAAGGCAGCGGGGGGCGTTTGCCCAAGTAGGTGGAGTAATTGGCATAATGTAGCGCTTGGCTGAGGGGTTTCTACGCGACGAGCAAACGTCGTTTTGCTGAGTTTTTTGCCATGGTTGTCCACAAGTAGCGGAACGTGCAAATAATTGGGGGTGGGAAAGCCAAGACACTGCTGCAAATAACATTGCTTTGGCGTTTCATTGAGTAAATCCATGCCACGCACCACATCGGTAACCCCCTGACGCCTATCATCAATGACAACGGCAAATTGGTAAGCAATAATGGCATCTTTGCGTTTGAGAATAAAATCGCCATCTTGCATGGCAACATTTCGCGTGATGCGCCCATGTAGGGCGTCTTGAACAGTGATATCTTGCGCATCAACACGCAGGCGAAGGGAATGTGGCGTCTTAGACGATACATGAGCGTGGCGACACGTCTTATCGTAAACAGGGGCGAGATTTTTGCGTGAACAAGCACAGCAATAGACACGGCCTTGCGCGATGAAGTCAGCGAGAATCGCTTCATACTCATCAAGATGTTGACTTTGATAATCGACCTCACCGTCCCAATACAGGCCTAGCTGCTCTAGTGTACGGCAAATATCCCCCACAGCGCCTTTGACATTGCGGGGGGTATCCAAATCATCAAAACGCAGTTTCCACGCGCCACCTTGCGCCCTTGCATCTAAAAAACTGGCCAGCGCGGTATAAACAGAGCCTAAATGCAACGAACCGGTCGGCGATGGTGCAAACCGACCGATATAGCCTAAAGGTAGAGGCGACGTCATTACCCCATTTGTTTTTCACGGATTTCGTCTAAGGTTTTGCAATCAATACATTGCGTTGCTGTGGGGCGGGCTTCTAGGCGACGAATACCAATCTCAACGCCACACGTTTCACAAAAGCCATAATCCCCCGTTTCAATGTCACTTAACGCATCTTCAATTTTTTTAATCAAACGGCGTTCACGATCACGCGTCCGTAGTTCTAAACTGAACTCAGACTCTTGGGTGGCACGATCATTGGGGTCTGGAAAGTTAGACGCCTCATCTTGCATATGAAGCACAGTGCGATCGACTTCTTGCATCAATTCACTTTTCCAGTTTTTTAAAATCACCTCAAAATGCTTTAATTGAGCGTCATTCATATATTCTTCACCCTCTTGTTCTTCATAGGTAACAAAACTAAAGGGTGATGCGTGCGCTTTCACACTATTGGTCATTCATGACTCCTAAGGACTGATTAAAACCGCGCATTTTTAGCAGAATCAAGCAAAGTAAGCAAGTGAAAAGAGAGAGAAAATGCACATTTTTCTCAAACCGCAAAACTTTCACCACATCCACAAGTGCCTTTAACATTAGGATTATTAAATTTAAAGGCGGCGTTTAAACCGTCTTTTCGATAATCCAACTCAATGCCATCCAAAAAAGGTAAATCCTCGCTATGCACAACAATTTTGGTATCGAGCACATCAAAAATACAATCGTGGCTATCGAGTGCATCAACATAATCGAGCACATAAGCCAACCCCGAGCAACCCGATTTTTTGACGCCAAGCCGCAAGCCAAGGCCGCTCCCGCGTTTTTCTAACTGTTTTTGAATTTGCTGCGCGGCACTGGGTGTTAATGAAACAGACATAATTTATTTTCCTAAGGAATGAATAATTTCCACAAATTTTAAAATTTCAGTTAACGTGTTGTGATGACTCACACTCACGCGAAGCGCCGTTTGTGCAACGTCTGGGGAAATGCCCATCGCAAGCAACACATGGCTTGGCGCCGCTTCACCACTTGCACACGCACTGCCGCTGGAAACAGCAATGCCTAGCTGATCTAATTTGAGCAGCACCCACTCGCCATCAATGCCATCAAGACCAAAAAGCACCGTATTGGGCAACTGTTGCGTATGACACGAAAACAACGTGATATGTGGCATTTTTTCTAGCGCAAGAACAAGCTGTTGCTTTAACGCTAACGTGGCCTCATGCCTTTGTGCTAACGCATTTTTCGCTAATTCAGCGGCCTTACCAAAACCCACAATCGCCGCCACATTTTCCGTTCCTGAGCGAAAATCCTGCTCTTGACCGCCGCCCAGCATTGACGATTGAGGTGGGGTCGATTTATCAAAAATCAATGCACCACAGCCCTTGGGGCCATAAATTTTATGACTGGAAATAGAAAGTAATTGCACGCCAAGCTGCGCGAACGACACGGGAATTTTCCCCAGTGCCTGCACCGCGTCACTGTGCACACAAATACCATGCGGTGTTAGACATTCTGCAATATGCGCGATCGGTTGAATGGCGCCTGTTTCATTATTGGCGAGCATGATAGAAGCCATATCAGGGCGCAAAGCAATCAATGCCGCCAGTGCTTCATCATCAATAATGCCTTGCGCATTCACGGGAATACAATGGTGTGCTCGCGCCCGTTTAGCGGCTTCTAATACAGAAGGATGCTCTGTTGCGCCAACGGCAATGGTTGCGTGAGCGTAGCGGTGTAGCGCAAGGTTGTTAGCCTCCGTGCCGCCACTCGTGAAAATAATTTGCGCAGGCGGTGCATCAACTAGCGCCGCCACTTGCTCTCGCGCCGTTTCGATAGCACTTTTGGCAATGCGCCCAAAACGATGCACACTAGAGGGATTGCCATACATGGTTTTCAAAAAAGGCATCATGGCTTCTAACACACGCTCATCAAGCGGTGTTGTGGCATTGTTATCAAAGTAGATCATCGCCGTTTGCTCTCTTGCGCGAAAGTCACATTGACTTATTTAGGACGCATATGTGGAAATAACAACACGTCACGAATTGACGGCGAATCCGTAAACAACATGACTAAACGATCAATACCAATACCACAGCCGCCTGTTGGTGGCATGCCGTATTCAAGCGCACGAATAAAGTCAGCGTCG
>DPKY01000033.1 GCA_003542275.1 Methylococcaceae bacterium
ATCCATGCACCGCACCGTGAAACAAATGGGTTAGAAGAGGTAATGCTTGTGGTTCACGAAAGAGGACAGCAAAGTAGGGAATAAAAAATAAGAGCAGCCAAAGTGGTAGCGTCCAAAGTTGCACACGGCTAATGGTTGTAATGCCAAACACCGCAAATGGAATGACACTAACAGCACTGATGATATGGGCTATTTCAATAGAAAAATGAAAATAGAGCACCAGCGCTTGAGACATGATGGACGCTTCAAGTGCGAACAGTGTGAACGTAAATGAGGCATAAATGAGCGAGGTAATTGTTGATCCAATATAGCCAAACCCAGCACTACGGGTGAGCAAGTCGATATCAATATGGTGACGGGCGGCATAGTAGCTAATGGGTAAACTGGTCAAAAAAATGACGAATGCGACCGCTATAATTGCCCAAAACGCGTTAGTAAAGCCGTAATTTATGGCTAAAAAACCACCGATAGCTTCAAGCATGAGAAAAGAGGTCGAGCCCAATGCCGTATTTGCCACCGCAAACATTGACCATTTGCAAAAATGACGTGGCGCAAAACGCAATGCGTAGTCTTCCATCGTCTCACTTGCAACAAGGGCGTTATAGTCACGTCGAATAGCGGTAATGGTTTGATGAATGGACTTTTTCATAATAAAAGCAATCGCATTATCACCGTTCAGGCCCAAAATGAATGCGCACGGGGGAACCTTGATTGTGAATAATCAACACGCTGTCGTTGTCTTGCTTTTCTATTTCTGGATTTTGATTAAGTGTTTGCGCGTCATCTTTTTTTTGAGAAATCACTTCAATGTGCATATCAGGTAGCCAAGATGGAGAGAGTGCGGGGTTATCTTCGTGTTGGCGTAGTGTTGGTATTTTTGCTTCTTTGAGGAGATGCAAACAGACCGTACTGATTTTATCACTTATTTTGTCAATACGTTCGGCTTGATTTGATTCATCAAAAAGAGATGACGCGCTAAAGGTCAGTGTGCGCTCAATAGTGCTATTCGTGTCAACAGACGATTTTAGTTGACAGCGTATGGGTAGCACATCGGCCTGTTGGAAATCACGTGCGCGAGGATCAACATTGCCAAGTGAAAAAGAAAAGCCTATTGGTGTTGCTTGATGGGAAATGCGCTCTAGCGTTGCGGTGAGAATATAGCGGTGATTTACATTTACATTCTCCATCTGCGTTTGCATAGGGTAGTGCCATTGCGCTAAATTTCTGCCTACCTTTGTGATAATCGTTTCGATTGATTGGTTAACGTCAAAAATATCGGGTGAAGCGTCATCGAATGTGAATTGAATAGAGGAAGGCGTCTCTCGACTCCCTAAAGCGTGCGCAGACCAAGTTAGGATACTTAAAAGAAGACTCAATCTTATCGCGTTGTATTTTTTTTTGTCCATTGATTTTCTCATCTATGCGGCCTCTTCAACTTTACGTGAAATCGCCTGTTTTTACTATACGTCAAATGACTAATGCGTCATTTAGCGTATTGTGAGAGAGGAAAATAAATCGAAGAATAGCCTACGCCAACGTGATGGCGGCAAGGTAAATAGTTTATCTTGCATTTATTTTTCTGGATTTTTAAGGGGACTCGAATAATGAGTACTATCAAAAAAAAGCAAATGGGGCGATACCTAAAATTAGGCACAGCCGCAACGCTGTCAACCTTCATGCTCGGTTATATGCCCAGTGCGCTCGCGGGTGCCACATTTAAAATTGATGACACAAAATGGGTGAGCGTTGGAGCGGGATTGCGCACAGATTTTAGAGCACAAGAAGAAGCGGCGCCAAACGGCAAAACGTGGAACAACGATTTTAATTTAAGCAGTGTTCGTTTGTATGTCAATGGGCAAATTCATAAATACCTCAAAGTAGAGTTTAACACCGAATGTCAAGCGTGTGGCAGTGGTGGCGAAATTAGCGTACTTGATGCAATTGGTAAGTTTGAAGTCACGCCTATGGCCAATTTATGGGTAGGGAGAATGCTTGTCCCCGCAGAGCGTCGTGAAATGAACGGCCCTTATTACAGTGGTATTTATAATATTTTTGCCAATGGTACGCCATTTGAGCCTTCTGATAATGCAAATACGATCAACAGTAACGGAACGTCAGCGGGTTCTCGCGGTCGTGATGATGGGGCGACATTTTGGGGGGCGGCCTTTGATGGACGCTTTCAATATGCGTTGGGATTCTTTCGCGGTTTGCGTGGTGGCGCGAATTCTAACGATAACATTCTTTATGCGCAACGCTTTGCTTACAACTTTTGGTCAGTTGAGAAAAATCCCGGTTACTACACCTCTGGCACTTATTTTGGCAAAGGGGGAGATATTTTAACGGTTGCTGTTTCTAATCAATATCAAGAAGGTGGTGCAGGCACCTTAACCAATTATGGCAATTTTCGTGGGACGACTGCGGATGTGTTAATGGAAAAAGTACTCGGCAATGGGGGGGTAGTCACCCTTAATGGCGAATATAAAAATTATGGCGTGTCAGGGGGAACCGGTAATTATGATCCCGCAAATGGCGGGTTTGCTCTGTTTGAAGGCAACGCTTATGACGTGAGTGGTATGTATTTATTCCCGCAGAAAATATGGATAGGACAAGCACAACCTTTTGTTCGTTATGTCAATGCCGCCCAAACGCATGGCGTAACACGCGATGTCTACGAGGCGGGTGTTAACTATGTCATTGACGGACATAACGCGAAGGTCTCACTGGGTTGGCAATATGGTGATTTATTGCCTAATCCAACGGCAGCAGGCAATCGTCTCAATGCCATGACACTTGGCTTCCAATGGCAAATTTAATGTATTCCATTCTCAACGCTTAAATTTTAAGGACTTATGACGATGAAATTTTCAAATTCTCTGCGCAAATTTGCGTTAACAACGGTGCTTTCAACTGCATTGTTTGGTTCAGCATTTGCTGCTGATGACACCATTAAAGTGGGCGTATTACATTCACTCTCAGGCACGATGGCGATTAGTGAAACCACACTTAAAGACACTATGCTAATGCTCATTGATGAGCAAAATAAAAAAGGCGGACTACTAGGCAAAAAACTTGAAGCTGTGGTCGTCGATCCCGCTTCAAATTGGCCGCTTTTTGCTGAAAAAGCGCGTGAACTCATTACCAAAGATAAGGTTGCCGCTATTTTTGGTTGCTGGACATCGGTGTCGCGCAAATCTGTTTTACCTGTTATTGAAGAGCTGAATGGTTTACTGTTCTATCCCGTGCAATACGAAGGTGAAGAACTCAGCAAAAACGTGTTCTACAC
>DPKY01000209.1:0-3973 GCA_003542275.1 Methylococcaceae bacterium
GGCGGCACGCCCGCGTGTAGCAAACCCATTTCGTTTTCATAGTGGAAAAAGGGTTGAAAGCGTAGCCAGTCGAGTAATTCGCCACAGTCTGGCGCGGCTAGGACATGGCGTAGTGTGTCTTTTTTCTTAATGCGTTCAGGAAAATTGGCGCTCATGAGTAAATGAATATCATGATTGCCTAAAACCGTCACCGCACTGGCACCTAAATTTTTAACAAAACGCAAGGTTTCAAGGGAGTAGTTACCGCGATTGACAAGGTCACCGGTAAACCATAAGGTGTCTTGATGGGGATTGAAATCAATGCGTTCAAGTAAGGCACGCAACTCATCAAAGCAGCCTTGTACGTCGCCAATGGCATAAATGGACATAGTGAAAATAGCGTGTAGAGGTAGCGTTAGTGCAGGGTGCGCGGAATGGAAAGCGTGAAGCGATCAATGGGGGCATCAAATGTCTGCCCTTCGTGGTCAACAAAGGTATAGTAGCCTTGCATCGTCCCGACGGCGCTCTCAATCAATGCGCTACTCGTGTAGCGAAAACTCTCTTCTGGCTGAAGGGTGGGTTTGAGGCCAATGACGCCCTCACCATGCACTTCTTGCACTTTACCATTTGCATCAGTGAGCACCCAATGGCGTTGTAATAATTGCACCACTCTTTTACCCTTATTGGTGATAGTGATAGTATAGGCAAAGATATAGCGATTTTTCTGTATATCAGACTCTTTTTCAACAAAAGAGGCGGTTGCGGTAATGTTAATAGTCGAATGGTCGTTCATGTCATCGCAAAATACGTTAGGTTAACTACTTATGTTTTGCATTTTATCTTAATTTTCTTTTAAACGCAGGCAACGATTCTCTATGAAGTATAAAAATTATCTCCTCATGTTCATGCTCGCTTCTTCACCACAACTCCACGCTGAAGAAGGAAAAGATTTATTTTTAGCCGCAATGAATGGCAAAGAAGATCGCCTTGTCACGCTACTCAATCAAGGCATTGATGTAAACAGTAAAAATGCCAGTGGTCGCACCGCGCTGATGGCCGCGTGTTTTAGCGGTAACATTCACAGTGTAAAAACCTTGCTTGCCTACGGCGCTAACGTGAACACAACCGATAACATGGGCAACGTCGCCCTCATGGATGCGTTAATTTTTGGGGATGTGGACATTATTGATTTACTTATTAAGGCTGGCGCTGACGTGAACGTGCAAGATGCGCAAAAGGTGCCTATTTTAGAGCGTGCGAAAAAAATCAGCAGTGAAAACGTCATTAAAATGCTCGAAGCCGCTGGCGCAAAAGGCGCAGAGCCTCCCCCACCGCCTGAGCCTACTGCTGAAGAACTGGCCGCAAAAGCGGCCGCTGAGAAAGCCGAAGCGGAAAAAAACGAAAAGCCTAAGAAAAAACACTAATTATCCTGTGGGGGTAGGCTATGCGTATGCACTTTATTGGCGTTGCTAATGCGTTTATGGCCAACATTGCGCAGATGGCGAGGCGTGGTGGGCATGAGGTGGTGGCCTCAGACCGTTATATCGCGCCGCGTCTGCGCTGTGACTTAGAAATTGCGGGCATTATCACCATTGAAGGCTTTCATGCACAAAATGTCGCTTATCGGCCGGATTTGGTGATTGTGGGGGACGGTGTTTTCGCCGATAACGAAGAAGCGAAAGCCGCGCAAGCACAATGTCTGCCTTGCATTAGCGGGGCGCATTGGTTAGAGGAGCATATTGTGCGCGATAGGTGGTCAAAAATGATACAGGTTGCCCCCGCACAATCACTCAAGAAATCCACCGTAACCCCCATCAAACGCCCCACCGCCGCGCAGCTTATTAAACCTAGGCGAATTCGTTAGGAGTCTTTATTTTTATGCACATTCATATTTTAGGCATTTGTGGCACCTTCATGGCGGGCGTTGCGGTGTTAGCCAAGCAGTTGGGTCATGAGGTGAGTGGGAGTGATGAGAATGTTTATCCGCCTATGAGCGACCAACTCGCCGCGCAGGGTATTATTCTCAAAAATGGTTACGCGCCAGAAAATCTCCTGCCTCAACCGGATTTAGTGATTATTGGCAACGCCTTATCACGCGGAAACAGTGAAGTGGAGGCCGTGTTAAATTTAGGGCTTCCCTATACAAGCGGGGCACAGTGGCTTGCAGAGAATGTGCTGCGTGATAAATGGGTGCTAGGCGTGGCGGGCACGCACGGCAAAACCACAACGAGCAGTATGCTCGCGTGGATTTTGCAACAACAAGGTTTTGAGCCGAGTTTCTTAATTGGGGGGATTCCGCTCAATTTTGGTATTTCGGCAAAATTAACCGATTCCGATTTTTTTGTGATTGAAGCCGATGAATACGATGCCGCTTTTTTTGATAAACGCTCAAAATTTGTACATTACCGCCCCCGCACCGCTGTTTTAAATAACCTAGAATACGACCACGCCGATATTTTTCCCGATTTAGCGGCCATTCAAAAACAGTTTCATCATCTCATTCGCACTGTTCCCAGTGAGGGCTTGTTCATTGTCCCCGAAGGGGATATTGCCCTAGATGAAACGCTGGCACTCGGTTGCTGGACACCGGTGATGTACACCAGTATTCACGGTCAAGCGAATTGGAATGCTGACCTTTTGTCACTTGATGGTAGTCACTTTGCGGTTTTCTTTGAGGGGCAGCGCGAAGGGGAGGTGCAATGGACGCTCACCGGTGATCATAATGTACGCAATGCGCTCAGTGCGATTGCCGCTGCGCGGCACGTAGGTATTTTGCCCAGTGATGCGATTGCCGCATTGTCTTTATTCCAAAGTGTCAAGCGCCGCATGGAAATTGTCGCGTCAAAAGACAATGTGGTGATTTATGATGATTTTGCCCATCATCCCACCGCAATTGCCACCACGCTGCAGGGATTGCGTGACCAAGTGGGCGACGCGCGGATTATAGCCATTGTAGAGCCGCGCTCAAATACCATGCGTCTTGGCGTTCATCAGCACACTTTAGCCGCATCTCTGCGGGCAGCCGATATTGCTATTATCTATCAACCCCAGTCACAAAGTGCGCTCACGTTGGCTGCCAACACGGTGGTGTATCAAACCTTGCCGGATATTGTGGCGCGTTTTCGTAGCGAAAAAGAGCAGGGGTGTCATGTTGTCTTAATGAGTAATGGCAGTTTTAGCGGTCTGCAGGGACAGTTAGTGGCGGAGCTGAACCGTTAATCTTTTTTTCAAACCCATAATTTTACCAAAAGCGACTATGACTATTGATGATTTATCGACTCAACTTGCGGGCAAAAATCCGCGTGTGATTTTAAAAGCGGCATTAGCACACTTTGATAACATTGCGATTTCGTTTAGTGGCGCTGAAGATGTGGTTTTGATTGATTTAGCGCTCTCTATCCGACCCGACATTTCCATTTTTTGCCTAGATACAGGGCGTTTGCATCCCGAAACGTATCGGTTTATTGAGCAAGTACGCAAACACTATGGTATTAAAATCGAGATTTTAAGCCCCGATTATGTGCAACTTGAGGCGTTTGTGAAAGAAAAAGGATTATTTAGTTTTTATGAAGAAGGGCATTCTGCGTGCTGTGGTATTCGTAAGGTTGAACCACTGCGTCGTAAATTGGCCACGCTTGATGCGTGGATTACAGGACAACGCAAAGACCAAAGTCTCGATACACGTCAAGACATTCCCGAAGTGCAACACGATAGCGCATTTTCAACCCCCACGCATACGTTAATAAAATTCAACCCGCTTTTAAATTGGACCTCAGCGCAGGTGTGGGATTACATTGAAGCCTATCAAGTGCCCTATAATACGCTTCATCAACAAGGTTTTATCAGTATTGGTTGTGAGCCTTGTACGCGTCCTGTGCGGCCTAATCAACATGAGCGGGCTGGGCGCTGGTGGTGGGAGGAGAGTACCAAAAAAGAATGTGGGCTACACGCTGGCAATGTGAAAACGTAATAGTGTTTTTTTATTGATTGCACA
>DPKY01000209.1:4007-5389 GCA_003542275.1 Methylococcaceae bacterium
CACAAATGTCCAAAAAAAGCCACCCGTCTCTTTTGAGAAAGGTGGCTTTCTTTTTGTGTAGTTAAGGAAAGTGAATTATGGCGTGGATTTATTTAAAACTAATTTCGATAGCGTGTAGTGCATTGATGCAATCGGGGGTGGATTGAAGCGCACTGGCATTGGTATCTTGGCGGCATTCGTTATTTTTAGCTTGTGCCGCTTTGATATTCGCAACGTACCACGCAACACTTTTTGCCTCACCTGATGTGTCAGTGTTATTTTGCAGTAATATCATTGCGCTAAATGCCATGATGATAGCAAAAATAGTAACGAGTCCCGTGTCAGTTAAAAGCGTGTTTGTAAAAAGTTGCTTAGTTTGTTTAAAGAATTGTTTGACATCAATTCGTTTTGCAAGCGTTAAAACAATTTGTGACATGAACGACCTCTTAAAAAAATTACGTTAAAAATACGGCTTGTTTGCGATATTTCTCCATCGCGGCGCAGAGTGTACAAATTTTTTAACTTATTGAAAATGTGGCATATTGTCGCGCGACATTTTGCCGCGTGACAGATTGTCGCGCGACAAGATGTCACATTTTATTATTTCATTTGATTCGATAAAATAGCCGCAGCGCTATAAACAGTGCTTTATATCTTCTCTACTTTACCTCACAAACAGCATTACGCTTGTAATGCTGTTTTTTTATCAAAAAAACGTTAATTCAATGTGTTTGATATCCCCTATTTTTTTAAAAAGTGAGGGATATGCCTGCATTTTTCAATATAAATATAATATAATTTGTTGATTTTTAAGTATTATTTTTGTGGCATATTTTTAGCTATAGCTATGTTTTCTTTGATAACAAAAGGAGACATAATGCCCCCTCATTTTTTACACAAGCAACAGTCCTTATCTCTTTCAATTGCCTTATTGCTTTCAGCACCTTTGGCATTCTCTGTCTTGCCTGCAAAAGCAGACGATAGCGATAATGCCGACACAAAAAAACACGCACAAGACAATTCTGTTTTTGAATTAGGTGAAATGGTTATTACGGGAGCGCCTTCAGGCAAATTAGAAAGCCGTGATATTTTAAGCTCTGTAGATATTATGAATGCAGATAAAATTGAAAATCAAAACGTGCTCACCAGTTTTGATTTATTTCACCGTATGCCGGGCGTACAAATTACGCAATTTAATCAAGGGACGACCACGGGAAAATTTTCGTTTCGAGGTTTTAACGGTGAAGGCAATATCAACGGTATCAAACTGCTCATTGACGGTATTCCCAGTAATACCAATGACGGCAATATGCCCTTTATTGATTCAATCTTCCCGTTGGATATTGAAAATATTGAAGTCGTTCGCGGAACAAATGACCCGCGCTATGGCCTGCATAACATCA
>DPKY01000118.1 GCA_003542275.1 Methylococcaceae bacterium
TACGAAGGTCGCGTTCTCGAAAATCCATGGACGGAACCCGAAGAAAGTATGTGGCGCTGGACAGTGTCACCTGAAAACGCACCCGATAAAGCCACTTATGTTGAATTAACCTACCTAAAAGGTGACGTGGTGGCTATCAATGGCGAGCCTGTTTCACCTGCCAGCGTGCTTGAGCGCTTAAATAAANNNGCATGAAGTCGCGTGGTTGCTATGAAACGCCAGCGGGCACCATTATGCTAAAAGCACATCGCGCTATTGAATCGCTTACGCTAGATCGTGAAGTGGCGCATTTGAAAGATGAGTTGATGCCGCGTTATGCGTCGCTGATTTATAATGGCTATTGGTGGAGTCCAGAGCGTCAGATGTTGCAGACGATGATTGATGAATCACAGAAAAACGTCAATGGCAACGTGCGTCTCAAACTTTATAAAGGCAACGTTATTGTGGTCGGGCGTGAATCAGCAACGGACAGTTTATTTGATGAAAGTATCGCTACTTTTGAAGATGATAAAGGCGCGTATGATCAAAAAGATGCCGCCGGCTTCATTAAATTAAACGCTTTGCGCCTGCGTATTGCGGCAAAACGTAAAGCGAAGTAAATTTTTACTTCAACAAAAAAGCCAGTATGCACAAACGCTACTGGCTTTTTTTATGAGCTATAGGAACGTGTTTACACGGCGTCTTTGGTCCATTCTTGCAAAATGTCAATCATGCTTTTCGCTTGGTCAACACTTGAAATGTTAAATTTCGATTTTTGTTGGTAATTGCCGTCACGTTTTTGATAGCGACGAATGGTGAATTTATCTGCGCTGTATTCTGCCTTTGCTGGCATCCATTCTTGATAACGAAACATCACGGTGGCCCATGCCCCTTTGGTTAAGACTTTTTTATCGAGTTCTTTAACCGTTTCAATGCCGCCTTCTTCATAGGCGACAGTTAATTCATCTACGGTTTCTGCCATGATTTTTTGCTCCTTTTTTAAGCGAAAGGGTTTTCTAACACAATGGTTTCATCGCGTTCAGCACCCGTTGAAATAATGGTAATTTTCACGCCTACCAATTCCTCTAAGCGGCGAATATAGTTTTTTGCGTTGTCAGGTAAGGCGTTATAATCGGTCACTCCTTGTGATTTTTCTGACCAGCCAGGCATTTCTTCAATAACAGGCACGCATTTTTCATAACGGTCTGCACCCAGTGGCGCGGTGTGCGTGATATGTCCATCGATATTGTAAGCGGTGCAAATACCAATTTTTTCAAGACCATCAAGCACGTCTAATTTCGTCAAGCAAATACCGCTCAAACTGTTGAGTTGCGCCGACTTGCGCATGGCTACCGCATCAAACCAGCCTGTACGACGTTTACGCCCCGTTGTCGCCCCAAACTCATGACCTTTTACGCCCAAATGTTCGCCATTTTCATCGAATAATTCGGAAGGAAAGGGGCCGTTGCCCACGCGCGTTGAATAAGCCTTAGTAATGCCGAGCACATAATCAAAATCGAGCAATCCAACGCCACTCCCTGTCGCCGCCCCGCCTGCGGTGGTGCTTGAGGAGGTCACATAAGGAAACGTGCCATGGTCAATATCGAGCAGGGCACCTTGGGCACCTTCAAAAAGGACATTATCGCCTCGTGCTTGTGCGGCGTAGAGTATTTCACTCACGTCAGTGAGCATCGGTTTCACTCTCTCGCCAAGGCGCAGTGTTTGTGCGAGCATCGTGTCATAATCCACCGGATCGGCATGGTAGTAGTTTACCAACATGAAATTATGGTATTCCACCAATTCTTTTAATTTTTCAGCAAATGTGTCAGCATTCAGCAAATCGCCCGCACGCAGGCCACGACGACCTACTTTATCTTCATAAGCGGGACCAATACCGCGTCCTGTGGTGCCGATGGCTTTTCCGCCGCGTGCTTTCTCACGCGCTTGATCGATTGCAATGTGGATAGGCAAAATCAACGCGCACGCTTCGCTAATTTGCAAGCGACGACTGACATTGAGCCCAGCTTTTTCCAATACCTCAATTTCGTGAAAGAGCGCTTCAAGTGAGAGAACGACCCCATTGCCAATGAAACATTGCACGTTCTCGCGCAAAATTCCCGATGGAATTAAATGCAAAACCGTTTTTTGTCCGTTAATAACCAAGGTATGCCCCGCATTGTGTCCGCCTTGAAAGCGTACAACAGACGATGCTTGTTCTGTGAGTAAGTCAACTAATTTACCTTTGCCTTCGTCACCCCATTGAGTGCCGATAACAACTACATTTTTTGCCATAGTGATTCCAAGTTTTTGATACGGTTTAATTGAACGTGAAAAATTTGTAAAGTTGAGAAAGTGCGCAACGTCATGTCTCCTATTTTGGTCAACGCGTTGGCGTATTTTACCTTTGTTTACAGTGTCTCAACCACCCACTTTCCTTGTGAATTTTGCGCTAAGACAGCGCTACAGCCGAGTTCCTTTGCGCCGCCTTGCTGACCGGGTAATTGTTGCACCACGCAACGCCCTTGTGCGCGTAAATCCCGAATGGTGTTGTGTAGGGTTATCTCCTCAACATAGGGAGCAAAAATCCAGTCACGCAAGGGTGAGTGGGTTTCATGTTGCTTATTGAGTGCAGTCAAAACGCGCAAATCCGCGCTAAAGCCCGTGGCTGGGCGGTTGCGTCCAAAAATCGCACCGATATTATCATAACGCCCCCCCCGCGCAATTTCTTTGCCAACAGTTGGAACGAACGCCGCAAAAACAACGCCGGTATGGTAGTGATAACCGCGCAGCTCCGCTAAATCAAAGCTCATTGACAGCGCAGGGAAGCAACGTGCGAGAGCATGATAAATGTCATCTAAATCAGCAAGCGCACTTTGTACTTCATCAAAAGCTAGCCATGCGTTGGCTTTTTCCAAAACCGACCGGTCACCATTTAATTCCGGAAGTTTGAGAAAAGCATTTTTTAAATCACTTGCTAGCGCATAAGTATCAAGTAGCGTACGCAGTTCAGGTATGGCTTTGCGTTGCAAGACTTCAAATAACTGACTTTCTTGCGTAGGACTCAACCGCGCTTTTTCTGCCAGTGCTCGATAAATACCCACATGACCTAAATCGATATGCACATTTAACACCCCTGATATCGCCAGCATTTCGAGCATAAGACGAATAATCTCACAATCGCTTTCCTTGCCAGCGTGGCCGTAAAGCTCTGCGCCAATTTGCATCGGTGAGCGGGTTTTTTCTAGCGCATCGCCTCGCGTATGCAGCACCGTGCCTGCGTAACAGAGGCGTGAGGGGTGAGCGTGTTTTAGATTATGCGCATCAATACGCGCCACCTGTGGTGTCATGTCCGCACGAACGCCAAGCATCTTTCCGCTAATCTGATCAGTTAGCTTGAAAGTTTGCAAATCCAGTGCATGGCCTGAGCCAGTGAGCAGCGAATCAAGAAAATCAATAATGGGCGGCACGACCAATTCATAGCCCCACTTTGCAAACATATCGAGTATGGCGCGACGTAATGTTTCTAGCCTGTGGGCTTCATCGGGCAATAATTCATCAATCCCCTCAGGCAATAGCCAAGCATTTTGTTGCATTCTTTGTTTCCATTCAAACAAAACGCCCCAAGTATGGAGCGTTTCTTTTTGGTTCATTGTTGCCTTTAACGCGCGGTACGCACGTGCTAAAAGCGTTATTTTTTACTCTTAAAGTATTGGAAAAAGTCGGAATTAGGTTCAAGCACTAAGGTGCTTGAATTGCTTAACGTCTTTTTGTAGGCGTTCAAACTGCGATAAAAACCAAAGAAATCACTGTCTTGGTTGTAGGCTTTTGCATAAATTTCTGCTGCCGTTGCATCGCCCTCACCGCGCAGTTTTTCTGCATCGCGGTACGCATTTGCTAAGGTGACCACGCGCTGACGATCTGCATCGGCGCGAATGCGCTCGGCGGCCTCTGCCCCTTCAGAGCGAAACTCACGCGCGACACGCTCGCGCTCGGCTTCCATTCGTCGAAAAACAGAGGTGCTCACTTCTTCGGGTAAATCAATGCGCATCACTTGCACGTCAACAATTTCCATGCCTAGGGC
>DPKY01000027.1 GCA_003542275.1 Methylococcaceae bacterium
CGTATTTTAAATTTTGCCCGACTTTGTGTTTTTCAGGGTTTTCAAGAAGCGGGCGCAATGTTTCAAGCACAATGTGGCAATCGAGTTGCTCAGGCGCATCAGGGTAGTTGTGTTTGAGTGGTAAATACGCCGCTTCGCCGGTTTGCACTGCAAACGATAAGCCGACGAGTTGCGCGTTGATGTAATCCAAACTGGTGGTTTCTGTATCAATGGCGATTAACGCCGATTGGGTTAAACGCTCAATCCACGCATTCAGTTGTGCCATCGTGAGAATAATATCGTAGTGCGCGGTGGCGGTGGTTTGCAGTTCACTGACGGTGGATGTCTCCGTCGGCGTAGCGGTCGCGTGTGTTGACGACTTATTTTTCGCTAACGCATTAAGCCATGCAGAAAAGCCAAATTCGACAAGCAATGCCTTGAGTTGCTCCTCGTGAACAGGGCGAAGGGTTAAATCTGTCATGTTATAAGGCAATTCTAAATCATGGCGAATAACAGTTAATTGCTTGGCCAGCGCGAGTTGCGCTAAATTATCACGCAAATTCTCACCCACTTTTCCGGTAATCTCATCCGCGTGGGCCACTACATTCTCCAACGTGCCGTACTGCGTTAACCATTTAGACGCTGTTTTGGGCCCCACTTTCGGTACGCCGGCAATGTTATCGGACGTATCACCCACCAGCGCAAGATAATCGGCAATTTGCTCAGGGCGAACACCAAATTTTTCAATTACACCTTCAACGGTTAAGGTCGTTTTGTTCATGGTGTCTTCGAGTGTAATGTGCGTGTTGACAAGTTGTGCCATGTCTTTATCACTGGTGGCAATGACAACATGATGTCCTTGCGCTTTGCCATAACACGCAAGGACGCCCAGCACATCATCCGCTTCCACGCCCGAAGCGCTAATGAGAGGAATACCCATGGCGCGAATGAGGGCGTGTAGTGGTTTGATTTGACAGCTCAACTCATCGGGCATTTGCGTGCGATTGGCTTTATAATCGGGCGATAACTCATGACGAAATGTTTTCGCTTTGCTATCAAAAACTACGGCCATGTAGGTTGGATTGTGGTCAGCAAGCAGTTTTCGTAGCATATTTGATACGCCATAAATGGCGTTGGTTGGCTCGCCTTTTGCGTTGGTGAGCGGCGGAATAGCGTGATAAGCGCGAAAGAGAAAGGAAGAACCGTCAACAAGAATTAAAGGTGGCGTCATAATTTTTGGGTAAGAAAAAAAAGAAACAGAAGGCACATTGTAAACGTTAGCGCTGTCAGAACGTGTAAATTCTGCGATAATACACGCTAATTGCAAATAAGCGGCGCTATATTAAACAAAAACGTGCTTATTTATTTTTCATTCAATTAACCTAAACTAACTATTATGAGCGAAAATAAATATAAACCCTGTGATTTGGTTATTTTTGGTGGTCTTGGCGATTTATCACGTCGTAAATTGTTGATGTCACTCTATCAACTGGATAAATCCAACTTACTTGAACCGCAAACCAAAATTATTGCCGTGGATCGTCTGCCCGAAACACGCGAGAGTTTTACCCAAATTGCCCATAAGAGTTTGCTTGAGTTTTTGAATGAATCGCTTGATGACGTCGTGTGGGCGCGTTTGTCGGCGCGGTTTAATTATCTGCAGCTCGATATTAGCAATTTAGAGGAATTTAAAAAGTTAAGTGCTGTTTTAGATCAAAAAAATCGCATTACAGTCAATTATTTAGCCATTCCGCCGTTTTTGTTTAGCAATATCTGCAATGGCCTCAAGAAAGCAAAATTGGTCACAAAAGAGGCGCGTATCGTGATGGAAAAGCCCATTGGCCACGACTTAGCCTCCTCGCAGGTGATTAACGATACCGTGCAAAGCGTTTTCCAAGAATCACAAATTTACCGTATTGACCATTATTTAGGTAAAGAAACCGTATTAAATTTGCTGGCATTGCGTTTTGCGAATTCTATTTTTACAACGAATTGGAGCCACAGCACCATTGACCACATTCAAATCACGGTAGCTGAAGAAGTGGGCATTGAAGGGCGTTGGGATTATTTTGACCATTCGGGGCAACTGCGCGATATGCTGCAAAATCACTTGCTGCAAATTTTGACCTTTATTGCCATGGAGCCGCCGGTTAATCTGGAAGCGCAAAGTATTCACAATGAAAAAATCAAAGTATTGCAAGCCTTGCGCCCCATTGAGGATTACAACGTGGGCAAACGCACCGTGCGCGGTCAATACGCAGCAGGCTATATCAAAGGCAAAGAAGTGGTGGGCTACTTAGAAGAGGAGGGTGCCAATACCCAAAGCACCACAGAAAGTTTTGTGGCTATGCGCGTGGATATCGACAACTGGCGCTGGGCGGGCGTGCCGTTCTATTTGAGAACAGGTAAACGCATGAGTTATAAGCGCACAGAAATTGTTGTGTATTTTAAACAATTACCCCACAACATTTTCAAAGACAGTTTCTACGACTTGCCGCCAAATAAATTGATTATTCATTTGCAACCCAAAGAAGGCGTAGAAATTGAAATTTTAAACAAAATTCCTGGCATTGACGGCACGATTCGTCTGCAGAAAAACAAACTGGATTTGAGCTTTTTAAATCAAGACAAAAAGCACGTATCTGGCGGTTATGAGCGTTTATTGCTTGAATCCATGCGGGGAAATAACACCTTATTTATCAGCCGTGAAGAAACCGAGCAAGCATGGAAATGGGTGGATTCTATTCAACGTGCATGGCAAAAATTAAGCGATGCGCCCAAACCTTATCCAGCAGGCACATGGGGGCCAAATTCTGCGGATGCGCTACTGGCGCGTGATGGACGTACTTGGGAAGACTGACAATAATCCGCTTACCAGCAAAATTAAAAAAACAAATAAAAAAGGGAGAAGAGAATCATTATCTCCTCTCCCCTATCTATATAATAATAGATTTTAATTAATATTAATTAACAGTACATACAG
>DPKY01000042.1 GCA_003542275.1 Methylococcaceae bacterium
ATTGCAGGGTGTTAACGTCAAATATGTTGATGTTGCAGCGGTTGGTTTGCATATTGGTGACAATCGATTTATGGACATTCCATCTCTTTTTAGCTGACCGCAACATTTTAGCAACTCAAGCCTACAACGCGTTTTTTGCCTTTTTTCGGTAGCTTTTATATCTGCGACAAATTGTCACGCGACGATTTGTCATATTGTCATTCTCTATTATCACGTTAAACTTTGACTGTCTATTTTAGACATGGCTTTTTTATCTAAACAAATTAGGGTGAGCTTGTGACGATTTTTACTGGNNGTGGTATGTCAAACGATACTTTTATTGGTGGTGTAAGCAACGATTCTATATCAGGAGGTGGTGGAAGTGATTTACTGAATGGAGGAGGTGGAAATGATACGATATACGGAGGGATTGGCAATGACACCATTTATGGTGGGTCTGGAAATGATTTTTTAAGTGGGGCGGTTGGAGTGGACTACATTTTACATGGGCGGTGGTGTTGATTATGTTAGCGAAATCGGCGGTGGTGGTGTTGACTTAATTCAAATTCCAGATGCTACACTGAGTAACATGGGATTCTATCAAGTTGGCTATAACTTAAATATTTGCACACCCAGCGATTGGCTCTACGATGGTATAAATAATTCTGGTGTTGTGATTGTGGATCAGTTTAGAGGAGGAAGCTATACAATTGAACTGATTTCTTTTTCAGATAACGTACTTTATTATTTACCCACATGATTATTTGCGCACATGAAGTTACCGTTATCCTGATGTTGATGTGATATTAGGAGCGGTCAGTTAATTATTCAATATTACTTCTAATAAAAAACTGGAGCTTTATTTATGTTAAATATACCAACCGACAAAGCCGTTATCCCTACGGACAAAACAACACGGGCTTATCTACCAACTCAAAAAATGATGGTCAAAAACTATGCTGAGAATTCATCAAGTTTTGAGAGCCTTTTGAATCAACAAATCAATACGTCATCCGCACCAACCGTGACAAATCATCCAAAAATCGCAACGACAGGTGTGTCCGGTGAAATGCCAAAAGAATACAGAGACCGAGTGTTAGCGCGAATGGAATACGATATTGCACATGGCCATACGGAAGATATGACGTTAACGGCAAATGGCTATGCTCCAAAATTTTATTCTGCAACGGAATTTTTTTCATCAGCAGGGATGGCTATGATGAATCGAGCTAAAGCCTACGCGCAAACACCAGAAGGACAAAAAGCCTCTTTATTATTTGATTCGCCCACAGTGAAAGCGGTCGTTTTAGATAAAGAGGGCAGTATTGTGGCTAAATTTTATGCTGATGATATGACGGGGGTTGACCCTCAAAAATTAACAAATGCCGTGTGGGATGGCGAAAATGGCAATTTGTCTACGGATGAATCGATTAGGCAATTAGAAAAACGCGCTGATTTAACTGTCGTCAAATATGGCAACGCAAGTAAAGTGACAGACTTTGATTTGTTGAAGTATGAGGTTCATCAAGCAAACGAGAAAATCAAAGTCAATCCTGAATTCCGAAATACATACAATGAATTGGCAAAAAATATGCACCCTGAAATGACACAAGAGGTTGGCGATGTTTTAGCCTTTCAAGAAAAAATTTTAGCCGCTTGAAAATTAAAGTGACGTTCCCTAACCAGCGCGGATAGGCTTGGTTGGGGATAGATATGTTCGCGCATTGGAGTAGAAGCATTGGAACCGTCAAAATTGACGCCATTGCTGCGTTTGAAATATCACGATTTAAAATGTTGCGGCGCCTTGACCGCTAAAGCGTAAGCAAATGGCCAAAATGGTTTCCCAGACGTCCCCTGTTTCTTGCCCTTTTGCTTGACGGTCTGCTTGAGCGCTCAGATGCAAAATGGAAAATAATTGGTCATGAGAGAGGCGTTTGATTGCTCGGTCTACTAAGGCGATGCGTTTATCCCAAATTTGATGATGGCGAAATACCGCATCTTTGCTTTGGCCACTGGCCAGAGCCAGTTTAATTTTCGTTAGGGTACGTGCTTCGCGCATCAACGCCCACAACACCACTGGTGCGGCAACGCCTTCGGCTTGCAGACCGGCTAAAATTTTAAAAATTCGATTCACATTCGCGCTCAGTAGCGCATCAACAAGTTTAAATACATCATAGCGTGAACTGTCCGCAACAGCGTCAGAAATTTGCGCGGCACTGACTGTGCCCGCGCCATGTAGCACATACAATTTCTCAATTTCTTGTGCACCAGCGAGTAAATTGCCTTCAATTCGCGCACAAAGTAGTTGCAAGCCTTCTTGATCAGTGTGCATTGCGCGAGCGTGTAAACGTTCAGTGAGCCATCTGGCTAAGTCATCCCCCTCAAGTGGCTTCACCTGTAGCGTCACGCCAACTTTATCAATACGTTCGTACCAGCGCGTATTTAAACTCGACTTGTTGAGTTTGCCGCAGGTAATTAACAAAAGCGTGTCAGAGGGCAAGTGTTCACAATAAGTCATCAGCGCTTTGGCGCCTTCGGTGCCAAAATTAGCACTGGGTACACGCACATCTACAATGCGCCGATTGCCAAAAATGGATAATGACGCGGCAGCATAGTTGATGTCTGACCAATTAAAATGGGATTCTGCCGAGAAAATGTCACGCTCTAAAAAACCCGCCCGTTTTGCGGCGTTTCTGATGGCATCACTGAGTTCACCTATTTGCAAGGGTTCATCACCGCTTACTAAATACACGGGCGCGAGGCCTTTTTGCAACGCGCCGGCGAGCTGTTCGGGTTTAAGTCGCATTATTTTTCACTTTTTTCAAGCGTGTAGCGGGCTTGGTTGAGGAGCGTGTGCACCATTTGTTGTGCCATCTCATTGCGTAGCGTGGCTTCTTCATTGTCACGCGCGAGGATAGCTTGTTGGTCGTTATAATAATCGCGTCTGACTTCAAGTGGCTGACGTGGTTGCAATATTGCCTCTTGTGGCGTGGCCAGTTCATATTCCACATGATAGTACAATTCGTACTCGTTAGATTTTCCCCGCGCACTCAGTGACAGGGTGCGACGTTGAAATTGTTCATCAAATAATGTGATGACCATCAAAGCATTCGAGCGGGAGTCAACGAGTTGACCACCTGAACGCCGCATTTGTTCACGCATTTGCTCTCGTAATGCTGGTGAGCCG
>DPKY01000070.1 GCA_003542275.1 Methylococcaceae bacterium
GCTTAAAACTGTGAATTAAATCAGCGGCGCGGTGACAGTTAATGACGCTAAGTTGCGTAGATTGCGCTGCCAGCTCAAAATAGGCTTCCAATTCATCACCGCTTAAATTACCGGCTTGATAGAGCGTTGCGGTTTTTTTGGTTTCATCGCCCAGAAAAGACGTGGCGGTGAGTGTGATACCAAGGGGCGTGTTGATTTCATGCGCCACGCCCGCGACAAGACTACCTAAAACCGCCATTTTTTCTGCCTGCACAAGGCTTTGTTGTGTTTCTTGTAGTAGCGCGAGAGCTTCTTCGGCTTGATTTTTAGCAAAAAATAATTCTTGCGTGCGCTTTTGCACCTGCTCTTCGAGTTGCGTTTGTTGGCTGTGGAGGGCTTCAAAGGCACTTTCTAAGCGCTTTGTCATTAAGTTAAACGCATTAGCGAGGGCTGAAATTTCATCATCGCCGCGCACCACCGCTGAAACCGTGTAATTGCCATTGATAATCTCGTGCGTGACGTCACAGAGTTTATCAATGGGTTTTACAATATTGCGACCAATCACAAGCGCAATGTAGAGAGCAAAACCAATTAAGGTCACGGCAATCATTGCCACGCGCCACTGCATTGTGTTGAGCGTTGCAAAGGCCTCTTTTTGGTCAAGGTGCGCCATAATGCACCCGCCACCCATTTCAGGGACAAAACGAAAGCTGTGGATAATATCAATATTGCGCCGATCCACATCGAGTAGCTCGGCATTCCCCTGCGTTAAGCAATGCTGCGTGGCGTGATCATTAGGCGATTCGCCAGCAATGTGGCGCGTGAGTAAATGTGGTCTTGTGACAAAAAAACCATTGGCATCAAGTAAAAAGACATCGCCTGAAATGCCTAGGCCTGAATTGGCCATGAAGATATGTTGCAAGGCTTTGAGCGGATAAACAACGACAAGGCAGCGGCTTGCGTCTTCAATGCACACTTTTGTGTAGTAGTGATGCGCCTCCTTGCCGCTGGGTTTGCTAAAGCCCACGAGTTGTTTATCTTGAAACGCGCGTATTTTTAACATTGGGATTTGCCCAATTGAGAGCGTTTGTCCGTCAGCGTCACTGAGTGTGGCGCCCAATGCCTCCTCATCATCAATAAAACGCGAGAGTGCCGCGTGCTCGCAGCTGTTTTCGTCGCATTGCGTTGAGAGAGAATGTAGAAAATGCGTGGCGTGCAAATTGTTCATCCTAAATAAATCAATGACTTGTTCAAATCGTGTGTCGGCGACATTGGCAACGGCACGAATTTGTGTTTTTTTGATGTTTTCAGATAAATAATCATAACCAAGATACCCTAAAATACTGGTTGGTAACAATAAAAACAACAAGGTAATTAACATCAAACGGGTTTTGAGCGAATGAGGCAAATACGCGGTAATGGTTTTCATGAATAGCGCTTTGTTTAGGCTTTGACTGGGATGCGTGTGACCTAAATAATAATCTTTTTTAACGTAATAGCAAAATAACGCAAGTTCTTATTGAAAGGGTTTTTAGCGAATTTTTATCGATGGTTTTATTCTTTTTTGCGCAAACCGGTTAGAATAGCACCATCTTAGTTTGAAAGGATGTTTAGAGGATTTATGAATACACAAAAATTGATTGCAGCTTATAGCGATTTTATGCGTCATTTGCATGAAACGATGGAGGAAACGGTAGATTCCTTTACCGATGCGTTTGAAACCTCCAAAGAGAAAACACGCGAATCCACGGACTTGACCCATGAAGAATTAGAACAAGTATCCAGTCATGTGAAGCGCGATATTGAACACGCGGCCAAAAATCTCAACGCAAACGACAATGACTCATTAAGCGAATGGTTAAAATTTGATATTGAACTCATTGAAAATTTAACCTGGGATGCGTTTTTGAGCGTGGCGGATAAAACGCGCATTGAACTGGCAAAAATCGAACACGATGCACAAATTCATCACCCCTACGAAAGCGGCAGTATTACGATTGCGGGAACATTTGTGTGTAATGATTGTGGGAAAGAAATTTCGTTTAAAACCACCAGTCGTATTCCGCCCTGCCCAACGTGCCATAATCATACGTTTGTACGTCGGTAAGCGAACGTGGCCACGGGGCTTTTCCCATCGAACTTAACTTGACAGCGTGCGGGAACTTTTTATGAGCATGATAAATAGCGGATTATTAGAAATTTTACTTTTAGCGCAACACAAAGCCGATATTAAACTCGCTTTGCACAGTAAACGCGTGGCGTGTTATGCCTTTGAGTTAGCCAAAGAACTCGACCAATCAACTGAATTTAAAAAACGCATTTTTTTAGCAGGGTTAATTCATGATTTTGGTTTTTTAAAGCTCGATATTGATGATTTATCAAAAACATCGCTGCATTTGCCTTTGCCAAAAGATGCGGAATTTATTCAACAGCACATCACCGAAGGTGAAGATTTGCTGGCAAAAGTGATTTCCGATAAAGGCATTATTGACATTATTCGTCACCACCATGAAAAATTCAACGGTGAAGGCTATCCCGATAGACTAAAAGGGGACGATATTCCACTAGCGGCACGTATTTTAGCAGTGGCTGATCTCTATGATGCGCTGATGGTGGGCGATATGTATGGCGATGAGCGCTCTGTCCCCTCAGACGTGGTCGATTATCTCAAGCATACCGCCAGCGGTAACGATTTAGATCCCGAGTTAGTTGAAGTCTTTTTAGGCTTACTTGAGCGAACACCTGTCTTTTATTTGCCGGTTGAAGATAATGATTTGCGCTTATATAAAGTTGTTTATCTCACGCCAGGCGTATTGGAACTGGGGGATTTGTGCGATCAGTATGGCACCGTTTTAGTGGGGCAAGGCGCAGAACTCACCGAGCACAGAATAGCGCAAATTCGCTCAACGTACCGTGGACAAAAAATTATTTACGTCCCTGAAAAAANNGAGTTATACCGTATGCCAGACTTTACTAATGTCACTGTTGTCAAAAAAGCCAATGTGTATTTTGATGGAAACGTGACGAGTCGCACCGTTAAATTTGCTGATGGTAGTACAAAAACCTTAGGCTTTATGTTGCCAGGTGAGTATGTTTTCAATACTGCAGCGGCTGAAATTATGGAAATTCTTTCCGGCGAGCTTGATGTGCAACTGCCCGACAGTGACTGGATGACAGTCACCGGTGGGCAAGTGTTTAACGTGCCGGCGAATGCGCAGTTTAACCTGCGTATCCATAAAGGCACCGATTATATTTGCTCCTTTTTAGACTAACATCGCCTAGCGGTTTGGTATCACAGCAAAACCCAATCTTCACTATTTTCATTTGCCTGTTTTGCACTCTAAGGGGGGGCAAAACAGGCAAGTTTGCATTTATCTATTGCATTCCTATTGTATTTTTATTTTTTGACTGACATTTCTTAAGGTAACCATTTTGATTTCCACCGCAAACATCACCATGCAATTTGGCGCCAAGCCTTTATTTGAAAATATTTCTGTCAAATTTGGCGATGGCAACCGCTATGGCTTAATTGGCGCAAACGGCTGTGGTAAATCCACGTTTATGAAAATACTTAGCGGTGACTTAGACCCCTCAAGCGGTAATGTGAGTGTGTCACCTGATGAACGCCTTGGAAATTTACGTCAAGATCAATTTGCTTTTGAAGAATTCACGGTTATTGATACGGTGATTATGGGGCATAAGGCGCTTTGGGATGTGAAAAAAGAGCGTGACCGTATTTACTCACTGCCTGAGATGACGGAAGAAGAAGGGATGCAGGTGGCCGATTTAGAAGTGCAATTTGCAGAGATGGATGGCTACACGGCGGAGTCGCGTGCTGGGGAGTTGCTGCTGGGGCTTGATATTCCCGTTGAGCAGCATTACGGTCTTATGAGTGCCGTGGCACCGGGCTGGAAATTGCGTGTTTTATTGGCGCAAGCGCTATTTGCAGATCCCGACATTATGCTACTTGATGAGCCAACAAATAACTTGGA
>DPKY01000182.1 GCA_003542275.1 Methylococcaceae bacterium
AAGAATTGCAACAAGATGCACTCGATTACGGCGATGGGCGGCGCTCACCGCTCGTGAGCCGTCAAGCCGCGCAAGCACTCAATGAAACCGCACTGGTGATCAATGAGCCGCTCACGGTGATTTTATCTCAAAAAGGCTGGATTCGCGCCGCAAAAGGTCACGATATTGAGGTACAAAGTTTGAATTATCGCGCGGGTGACAGTTTTCACACGGCAGTGAAAACACGCTCAACACAACCTATTTATTTATTTGATTCAACAGGTCGCGTGTACAGCTCAAGCACGCACGATTTACCGTCTGCTCGCACGCAAGGTGAACCGCTCACAGGTCGATTTAACCCGCCAGATGGCGCGATATTTACGCATTTACTCGCTGGCAATGCTGACGATACGGTCGTCTTAGTGAATCATTGGGGATACGGTTTTAAAACCACGCTCAAAGAATGTTTGAGCAAAAATAAAGCGGGCAAAGCGCTCGTGACACTGGCAAATAATGAACACTTGTTGCCACCTTTGCTGACAACCGACGACAATCAACAGCTCGCTGTCGTCACGGCGCAAGGGCGCTTGCTGATTTTTCCGCTCAATGAATTGCCCACACTTCCCAAAGGAAAAGGCAATAAACTCATTCAAATCGCCACCGCTGATTTGCACAGTGGCACTGATTTTGTGACAGCTTTCACCCTGCTTCCGCCAGAGACTGCGCTCAAAGTCATTTCAGGCAAACGCACGCTAACCTTGAAAATACAAGACCTTGAACCGTATATGGGCTACCGTGCAAAACGCGGTTTCGCACTGCCGCGTGGATTTCAGCGCGTTGAAGGATTAGAATGGGAAAGCGATTTGCGCACTAAAGTAACGTCACCTTAACGGAGAAACAATGATGCACCAACAACAATTACAACACGCATTAAACGCTCTTTTTACTGGCTGTTTGTTGACCTTCACGTTTGCCGCGCCCAGCCTCGCATTGGCACAAGCGCCTAGCGACCCACATGAGGTGCACCATGAAAAACGCATGGATTGGCCCGGTATCTATAATGGTTTCACGCCTTGTGATGATTGCAAAGGTGTCAAAACAACGCTCGCACTCAACGCGAACAATACCTATATTTTAATTACGCAATATGTAGGGAAATCACCGCGCGACATCACCGAAAAAGGCAAATTCGAGTTTAGCAACCAAAATACCATTATTCTCACGCCCCGCGACAGTGGGCGCACACGTCACTATTTTGTCGATGAAAATAAACTGGTTGAACTCGATAATAACGGTGTACATCACAGCGGTGAAGACGCTGATCGCTATGTTTTGCGCAGAAATGATGTCGTCAAGCCACCTTCAGAAAAAGGGCATGGCGGGCATTAAACACCCCGTTGCCTAAAACCTCGCGTTGCGTTAGCAAAAAACGCAACGCATTACTTTTACGTGTTAATTTTATGCTCAATAACGATGTTCTACGCCGTATTCGGTACGCGCTAAACTTAAATGATCGCACGATGCTTGAGATTTTCGTGCTAGGTCATGATCATCAAATCACGCGCGATAGCTTGCTTGCGTTATTAAAAAAAGAAAATGAAGAAGGTTTTGTTGCCATGAGTAATCAGCAACTCACTGATTTCCTAGACGGTTTAATTACCTACAAACGAGGCCAAAGTGATAAACCTGCTGCCCCTGTTCATGTAGAACTGGATAATAATGTCATTTTACGAAAATTGCGCATTGCCTTAGCCTTTAAAGATGAAGATATACTCACTATCCTAAAAGTAGCCGACTTTATCTTATCGAAACATGAGTTAAGCGCTTTTTCTCGACACAAAGACCACAAGCATTATCGAAAATGTGGTGATCAAATTTTGCGTCATTTTTTGCAAGGCTTAACAATTCATCTTAGGCACACGCCTAGTGACTAAATTCCTCCCCATCAGGCATCAAGTATGTTAAAGAAAGCCTTGCTCTCTATTTTTGCCGTCATTTTGATTTTTGAAGAATGGCTCTGGGATAGTTTGACCCTTGCTGGTCAATTTTTTTCGCGTGTGCTACACCTTGAACGCTTTGATGCGTGGCTAATCGCAAGCTCACCCCCACGTGCGTTGCTGGCTTTTCTCATTCCGCTCTTGATTGCCACGCCCTTTAATCTTTTCGCGTTGTTCTTACTCACGCACGGGGCAATTATTGAAGGCCTTTTGCTTGAAATCGTCTTAAAATTATCGGCAACGTTGCTCATTGCGCGTATTTTTCGTCTTGTGAAGCCCGCATTATTGACGTTTACATGGTTTGAAAAACTCTACACGTTTATCAGCAAACTCCTACATTGGGCGCACGAAAGCGTACGCCACACGACCGTCTATCAGCGTGGCATCTTACTTAAAGCGGCGGTCAAAGCGCGTATTAGCCAATTATTTGCCGCATAAACAAACCACGTCAATCAATATAGCCTTGCGCACCACCGGTATAAAACCACTCTGGATTGGCTTGATTGAGAGGCTGACCCGTTTTTATTTTTTCAGGTAAATTAGCATTGGCAATAAACGGTACGCCAAAGGAAATACCATCCACTAAACCCTGTGAAATTGCAGCCTCAGCTTCCTCTGGAGAGTAGCCCATGTTACCAATCAAAGTGCCTTGATAGTGTTCACGAATAGGTGAGAGCACATCACCGTGTTGAACTTGGAAAAAATCGCTACGCATAATATGCAAATACGCCAAATTAAACGCATTGAGTTGTTTTGCTAACCAAATTGAAAGTGCAACGGGGTCACTGTCTACCATACTGTTGAAACTATTGAGCGGCGAGAGACGCACGCCCACGCGCTTACTTCCCCACACCGAGCAAACAGCTGTTAACACCTCAAGCAACAGTCGCGCACGGTTTTCAATACTGCCGCCATATACGTCTGTGCGTTGATTTGCGCCGTCGCGCAAAAACGCATCGAGTAAATACCCGTTTGCGCCATGCACCTCCACGCCATCAAAGCCAGCCGCTTTGGCATTGTGCGCCGCGTGCGTGAAACCAGCCACAATGTCAGGTATTTCATCTTCACGCAATTCGCGCGGCGTGACATAAGGCTTCCAGCCCTCAGGTGTGAGCACTTCACTGCGCGTGATGGGAATTGCGCTAGGTGCCACAGGCTCTCTGCCCGCATTGAGTAGCGGATGACACGCCCTACCGCCATGCCAGAGCTGCAAGAAAATGCGCCCGCCTTGCGTATGCACAGCGTCGGTGACTTTTCGCCATGCGTCCACTTGTCGGTCACTGTAGATAGCCGGCTCTTTCCAAAATGCAGAAGTATGCTCCATGACCATCGTCGCCTCAGCGATAATTAACCCTGCACTGGCACGCTGTGCATAATGTTGCGCCATCAAATCTGAAGCAAGATGGCCCTCGTCAGCGCGACAGCGCGTCAGTGGCGCCATGAGAATACGATTAGGTAGCGTCAACGCGCCCAATGACAAGGGCTTAAACAAATGTTCCACAACGCACACTCCCTACAGTTCGATATTCACGCTCGTCAGCCACGCATCATGTTTATTGCATACGCTCACAATGTGCAACGTGCCTGCATAATTTTTGATATTAAACGACGAGCTAGCAGTTTTGTCGGTGGCTGGATTAAAAAGATGTTCATCTAAAAACTGGTAATTGTGATCAAGTAACACGTGCTTGACGATATAATGCTCAAAACCATTCATTTCGTGCGCTGTCGTCACGTTCACAACCGTGCCATGACCGGCTTTTTCAATTTGTACACTCGGCAGATGGGTAGCGACTTTACCGGCCCAGCGCCCTGGACTCTCTTGTGTATAAAAAAGGCCGCCTGCGCCCAGCAACTGCCCCGCTGACCCTTGCGCTACCGCGCGTTGCGACGTGACGCTCACAGCACCTAGCCCCATTCCCACCACACTCAAACGCATAAAATCACGACGTTTCATTTTTCACTCCTCAAAATTAAAGTTCATGTTTCACCAATCGGTTTTACCCATCAGTGATTACCCGCAATGGACATTTGCTCAAGTAAAATAGAGCCCGTGCGCACATTACCTCGATAATCCACATCACTGCCCACTGCCACGATGTTTTTAAACATCTCTTTTAAATTGCCTGCAATGGTAATTTCTTCAACGGGATAGGCAATCACGCCATTTTCCACCCAAAAACCCGCCGCGCCACGAGAATAATCCCCCGTCACCATTTTCACGCCCTGCCCCATCAATTCAGTGACTAGCAAGCCCGTACCGAGCATTTGCAACATCGCCTCAAAATCGCCTGCGCTGGGCGTGAGCGTTAAATTGCGCACACCGCCCGCATTGCCGGTACTCACGAGGCCCAATTTACGCGCCGAATAAGTGCCTAACACATAATCTTGCAAAATGCCTTCACGCACCAAATCACGATGGCGCGTGGCAACCCCTTCACTGTCAAAATTCGCGCTTCCGAGCGCTCCCCTCAAATGCGGTTGCTCGTGAATATGAATAAAATCAGGAAAAATACGCTTGCCTAGTGCATCGAGTAAAAAACTCGATTTGCGATATAACGCACCACCACTAATAGCGCCAACAAACGAATTGAGCAAACTTCCCGCCACCTGCGCACTAAATAACACAGGGCATTGACGCGGACGTAAACTACGCCCCCCAAGGCGTTGCAGCGTTCGCTCTGCGGCTTTAACGCCCACATCACGCGCCATTTCAAGGCCTTGTGCGCGTCTTGCTACCGTGTACCAATAATCGCGCTGCATTTCTTCACCGCGTTGCGCGAGTACCGAACAACTCAGTGAATGACGCGTAGCAATGCGTGCTTGCAAAAAACCTAAACTATTTCCTAAAACGCTCATCCCTTGATTCGTGCTCACCGTTGCCCCTTCAGAATTACGGATGTCAACGTGATAAGTCCGCGCCGCTTCTTCACATTCCACGGCCAGCGCAATCGCGTCATCGGGTGTCGGTGCCCAAGGATGGTACAAATCCAAATCCGCAAACGTTGTGGCCAACAGCGACGCATCAGGCAGTCCCGCATACGGGTCTTCGCTGGTATAACGCGCAATACTGCACGCGGCGCTCACCGTTTCTTTAATCGATTCGGGCGATAAATCCGTCGTACTCGCCGCGCCTTTGCGCGTCCCAAAATACACCGTCACGCCCAGTCCTTGACTGCAATGATGCTCAATGGTTTCTGCTACGCCAAGACGCGCTGTCACCGACAAGCCCTCATCAATACTCAAGCCTGCCTCCGCAGCACTTGCGCCCTGTTGCTGGGCTTCGTATAAGAGTTGCGCGACGGTTTGCTTTAATGCTTCAATACGTTCCACTTGCACAAGTCATCCTTTTTTATATCTCAATGTTAACGTGAGCGCGAGACATCGCTCGCTTTAGAGGCCGCCCCATCAATGGCGCGTGTTTTATGAATAAAAATGTTTTTCAAACGATTAAACGCAGATGATAGCGTTGTATCCATCACCATTTCATTGCCCATTGACACAATAATACGCGTCAATTCAGGCATTTTGTTTTTGGTTGAGGCAATGTAGATAGGTTGTACATAAACAATCGTATTGCCCATGGGTAAAATGACCATGCGCCCCATTTCAACAGACGACCCATTTTGATCCCACAGAGTAAATTGTTGTGAAATTTCAGGGTGTTGCTGCGTGAGTGCTTCAATTTGCTCTGGGCCATTGACTTGCACATCTTTACCAAATCTATACACCGTAATATTGGGGCTGTAGCTATTTTCACCACATTGCGTGCTATCGAGCGTACTTGCCATGCCAATCATACTCAAATTATTCCGATTCACCGGCGTCATGGGGTGAATTAACACAAATTCTTCTGTGTCATGGCAACGTCCAAAATCCATCGTTTGATAATAAGGCATCACCGCGCGGCCACGCACATTGGCAAGTGACCACGTTTCGGCTTGCTCATAGAACAATTCGGGGCTTTGCTGATGGTACTTCGCATAAATTTCCATTTGCAATGCGTATAAATCGCGTGGATAACGCAAATGTTGTTTTAATTCAGCGGGCATTTCATCGAGTGATTTGAATAAACCGGGATACGCACGGTCATACGTTTTTACAATCGCATCAGATGGGTCACTGATGTAGTAATCTACGTCGCCATCAAAAGCATCAACAACAATTTTGACCGAATTACGGATATAGTTAAATGGCTTGCCTTGATGCAACCCGTCTTTTGTGAGCGGCTTTGAAACCGGATATTTATCTGACACCGTATACGCGTCTTGAATCCAATAAAAACGGTCTTTTGTCATCACTAAATACGGGTCTTTATCGAGTTCTAAAAACGGCGTTAACTTATGAATACGCTCGGTGACGTTACGATAAATTTTGAGTTTACTTTCTTGAGAAATATTGGTTGAAAAAAAGAGTTTTTCATCACGCAATTTGAACGCAAACAAGGCTTTTTTAAACGTTGAAGTGAACGCAATACCGCCCTCACCATGATAGTCTGCATTGGTTGCCGCATCGGTACCGGTGGTAGCAATGCCTACCACATTGAGTTTATTGGGTACCACCGCGTAATCGTATTGCTCAAGGCCGTAGTAAATATCAGGATGCGCCACCGTGAAATTGACATCTGAGTGCATATTCAAATCACGCAAATACCATGTCAGCGGCGCATCAGCGTCTTGCGCGGCAGGTGTGACCACCGCGCCATAGCCGTGGGTGTAGCGCAGATGACGATTTTCCCAATTTTGCGCTTCTTTGGGTAGCTTAGAGATATTCACCTCACGCGCGGCAATGTTGACTTGGCGCAGATGATTGGAAATAAAATAGCGATCCTCGTCAACGGCTAGAAATTTATAATACGGGCGAATTTCTTGCAGCTGTTTATAGCTAAAAATAATGTCTTCACGGTCCCACACCGGAATATTTTCAAAATGCTTTTGTGTTGCCCACGTTTCAATGTCTTGCGCGGCGTCAAGTTTGACGTTCATATCCACAACATGGATATTATTGAGATTATAAGCCGCTAAGGTGGCATCAATATTGTGCTTCATAAACGCGGTTTCTGCTTTCACCGGATTAGGATTGACCACAAAGCGTTGGAGGAGATTGGGAATCCATTGCACTTGCTGGAGTTGCCAAATACACACAAACAGCGCAAGCGAGAGCCAAAGTGGCTTTTTGTGTTCATGATGGTCTGAGTGGACAAAATGTATCGCAATCATGGCCGCCACAAAAAAAGTCACCATCGCCGCCCAAATCAACGGCAATTCATAGCGAATTTCTAAAAAGCCGGGGCCAAAAAAGACCGGCTCGTGCGTATTCGTATAAAGCAATGAAAAACGCTCGAGCATAAAGCCCCACATCACAAACGCCACGACAAAACCAATCAGTAGCGTTAAATGAATTTTTGCCCCTCGGTGGTAATGTTTTGTTTGATTGGGAATGTAGGTATGCTCAAAAAAATACAAGCCGCCCACCATACCAAAAATCAGCACAGCGGTGATCAGCAATTCTTTTTGAATCAGCTGATAAGTGGGATAGGAGAGCATATAAAAGCTGACATCATTGCCATATACTGTTTCGTCAACGCCTGACGCACTGCCAAAGAAATACAACAGTGTAGATTCCCACTGAGCGTAAAAGGGCATCGCAATCATCAACGCTAAAACCAGTGAAATAGGCGTGTATACTTTCGCTGAGCCCGACACAAAAGTATCGGCAAATTTTTGAAAATGGCCGCTTTGTTGACGATTGAGGTGTTCAACCGGATTGAGCCCTAAATAGCGCGACGCAATCCAAAAGTGAAAAAAGAAAATACAAAAAAATACCAGCGTCACACCACCGGACAGAAAAAATTTGTAAAGTAAACGTAGCCAAAAATACGACTCCAGTTTGAGCGACTCATACCACCACCAATCCACAAAAAAATCGATGAAGAT
>DPKY01000273.1 GCA_003542275.1 Methylococcaceae bacterium
GGTCACTATTACAACGCAAGCGCTCACCGAGCTTCCTTGTGAATTGCCAGCGAATTTTCCATGGTTAACACCTGAGACGAGCGAAGAATTTCTCCCCCAGTGGTTGAATTTAGATCAATTCGGCGGAATCAGTTTTTCTAAAGGTTGTTATACCGGTCAAGAGATTGTGGCAAGAACGCATTATTTAGGTGAAGTGAAGCGTCGCTTATTTTTGGCAACCTACGCAGATAAATCAGCCGTTATTGATGGGAATAGCCCAATTATCGATGAGAATAACGTGGTAGTTGGCCATGTTTTAATGGCGCATGAGGGTGTGCTGCAGTGCGTATTAACTGTTGAGAGGCAACATGAGGTACTGCGTCTTGCGAGTTCTTTTCAAAAAATTGTTGTGATGAAGGAAATTTTATGAACGAAATAGCCATGGCGCGTTTTCGACGACTGGGGATGTTGACGGTGTGTGCGGTGTATTTTGTCATTTTAGTTGGTGGGATTGTGCGTGCTTCTGGCGCTGGAATGGGCTGTCCAGACTGGCCTACCTGTTTTGGTCAATGGGTACCGCCGACGTCCGAAACACAATTACCGGCCAATTATCATGAAATCTATGCACAACGCGGTTATGAAAATACGCAGTTCAATCCTGTCAAAACGTGGACAGAATACACGAATCGCCTCGTTGGCGTGACAATTGGTTTTTTAATTTTTCTCACAGCGTGGTCTTCGCGTATTTATCGCAAAACAGACAAAACCGTTTTTTATTTGGCGATGCTGGCTTTTTTATTAGTTGGATTTCAAGGATGGCTAGGTTCGACAGTCGTGGCAAGTAATTTAAAACCGTTAATGATTACACTGCATATGCTCGTGGCTTTATTGATTGTCGCCCTGCTTATTTACACTATTACACGCTCACAACGCGATACGTTTGCATGGATTGATGTGACGGTATTGCCGGCAAAATTTAAAACCATTTTAAAACTGGTCATGTGCATGACTTTATTGCAAATTGCCATGGGAACGCAGGTGCGTGAAGCCGTTGATTTTATTGCACATGAACACGCTTACATCCAGCGAGAATTTTGGCGTGAAGATTTTCCCATTATTTTTTATGTACACCGTTCTTTTTCTTCATTGATTTTATTTACGAATGCGTGGCTAGTGTGGAAGCTGTTTTTGCATATTGATAAAAAGCATCCGCTTGTTCGCGCTAGTTTTTTATTGTTTGCGTTGATTGTGACAGCAATTTTAGCGGGCATTAGTTTGGATAGATTAGGTATGCCGCCTGTTGCGCAACCTATTCATTTGTTGATGGCAAATTTAATTTTTGGCGTGCAATTTTTTATGTGGATGGCACTACGCTACAGTACGCAAAAATAGCAGTAATAAGCATTAAAACAAAAAAAGGCCATGTATTGTGATACATGGCCTTTTTTTATAGGCCAAGACAAAGCGCTTAAATAATCACACCGTCTTCCATGTGCAGAACTTTACCAAGTTTTGCCGCGAGATCATGGTCGTGGGTGACAACTAAAAAGCTGACGCGTAATTCTTGATTAAGCTCAAGCATGAGTTGATAAACAGATTCTGCCGTGCGGCTATCTAAATTACCAGTGGGTTCATCGGCCAATACGACAGCGGGGGTGTTAATTAACGCACGAGCAACTGCCGCACGTTGACGCTCTCCACCAGACAATTCGCTAGGTTTATGTTCTGTGCGATGCCCGAGGCCTACGCGTTGTAGTAGCTGTTTTGCGCGAATTTGGGCTTCTTTTACTGGATGGTTGCCAATAAGCAAGGGCATGGCAACATTTTCAAGCACCGTAAACTCACCAAGCAAATGATGGGATTGATAAATAAATCCGAGTGATTGATTGCGCAGTTTGGCTAATTTTCCGCTGTTTACGGTATGTAAATTCACCCCATTTAAGACCACCTCACCGCTGGTTGCTCTGTCAAGGCCGCCAAGTAAATGCAGTAATGTGCTTTTTCCCGAGCCGGAAGCGCCCATAATAGCAACGCGCTCGCCAACAGCAATTTCTAAGTTAACACCTTTGAGTACATCCACATCTAAATCACCATAACGTTTCACCAGTTGCTTGCACTGAAGAATGATTTCTCTACTCATAACGTAATACTTCCGCAGGGTTAATTTTTGCCGCTTGCCATGCGGGATAAATAGTGGCGAGTAAGGATAAGAAAAACGCCATGCCAGCAATAGCATACACATCTGACCACACTAATTTTGATGGCAATTCGCTGATGTAATAAACATCGGCGGCCATAAATTGTACATGAAATAATTTTTCAATGGCTGGCACAATCGTTTCAACATTCAAGGCTAACAGCACGCCGCCCACTGTGCCCAGCAAGGTACCGACAACACCAATAATGGCGCCAAGTACCATGAATATGCCCATGACAGCAGGGGAGCTTAAACCTTGTGTTTTTAAAATGGCAATATCACCGCGTTTATCGGTGACGACCATCACGAGTGTTGACACAATATTAAACGCCGCTACGGCAACAATGAGTAGCAAAATAATAAACATGACGCGTTTTTCTGTTTGAATGGCGCGAAAGAAATTACTATGCGCAAGTGTCCAATCACCAACATAGTAATTATTGTAGAGGGCTTTTGATAACGCTTGGGTGATTTGTGGCGCGTTAAATAAATCATCGAGCTTGATTCGCAAGCCAGACACCGCACTGTCTAGGCGAAACAACTTCGCGGCGTCGTCAAGATGAATTAAGGCCATATTACGATCGTATTCATACATTCCTACTTGGAACGTACCGACTACTGTAAAGCGCCGCATTCTTGGTACAACGCCTGCCGGTGTTGAATTGACTTGGGGGCTGATCACGGTAATTTTATCACCTACGACAACACCTAAATAATTGGCTAATTCGGCACCTAAGATGATGCCGTACTCACCTGCAATTAAATGGGTTAATTGCCCCGCTTTCATTTTATCCGCAACATCAGACACTTTAGTTTCATAATCAGGCAAAATGCCGCTCAACATCGTACCACTCACGCGCCGCTCGGCGTTAATCATCACTTGCCCGTTAATAAAAGGTGCTGTGCCTTGAATATGAGGATAACCGACCAATTTTTGATCAAGTTCCTGCCAATTTTCCAGTTGCCCCGACTGTCCAGTAATGGTTGCGTGCGAGGTCATGCCTAAAATACGCTGCCGTAATTCATCTTCAAAACCATTCATGACCGATAACACCGTAATGAGCGCCGTCACGCCCAGTGCAATGCCTAAAACGGAGGTAAAAGTGATAAATGAAATGAACTGTGTACGGCGCTTTGCACGCGTGTAGCGCAAGCC
>DPKY01000016.1 GCA_003542275.1 Methylococcaceae bacterium
CAACAAAAACGAAACAGGCAACTGATTATTGGCATTTTTTCGATGTCAATTATTCCATTTGGTATTGCATGGTACTTAGCAAAGCATCCTGATGTGCTTGCGCGTGCGCCCACTAATCACGGTCAGTTAATTACGCCGGTTATTACAACAGAACAAAGCGATTTTGAAGGTTTTGATCATTTTTCTCGTGAAAATAGGCAAGAGCTCGCTTCACATTGGCTCATTGTCAATGTGATCGCGGGGCCGCAGTGTAGCGAACATTGCCTTGATGCAATTCATAAAAGTCGACAATTACGATTGATGCTAAATAAAGAATTGGTGCGTACACGTCGCGTGGTGTTGCTATTGGATTCAACGGTTTCTCAAGAGACGGCGATGACATGGTGGCAAGAGGATGTGGACCTGTTGAGAATGAAACCGCGTGCGGGCGTGATTGAAAGATTAAATGCGCTGTATAATGGCTCAATTCCTGATGGTGTCTTGTTACTTATTGATCCGCTTGGTAATGTGATGATGCAGTATGCACCGGATTTTAATGTTTATGATGTTAAAAGTGATTTAATGCACCTTTTAAAAATCTCACAAATTGGTTAGTCAAACATGGTTAGAAAAATAACTGGATTGAGTGCAGCGCTTATTTTTATTGCGCTTGTTATTGCGTCGGGCATTCGTTTATCCCCTGTTGATTTGGGTGAGCTCAATGTCATTCATCGACTTATCACACAAACAATGCCTGTTTTTGTGACAGCAGTGTTGTTTTTGGGGAGTACAATTTTTGCGCTATTGTTTGCGCTTTATTTACGTCTGGATAATCGCGTTATTTTAGCGCCACAACGTCAAAGCCGTTTACTGGTAAGCGTTGGGCTATTTGTTGTTTTTATCCAGTTATTTTTAGGGGATTGGACAAGTACGAATCACGCTGCACTGGCTTGCAGAGGGTTTCCACAATGCAATGGTGCATGGTTACCTGCGTTAAATTATGATGGCGCACTGAATTTGCTTTATGGCATTAAAAATCACTACATGGGAAGCGTTGCCTATGATGCACAGATTACGTTAGCATGGTTGCACCGCGTGGTTGCGCTCATGTGCTTTGTGGTGTTGAGCGCGGTGATCTTTCAAGCGACGTCTGCTTTATCGCAAACGCTGCGTAAAGCGGGGCTTTGGCTGAGTGTACTGTTATTTTTACAAATTGGCTTGAGCGTACTGACCATCAAATTCAATTTGCCTTGGTGGACAGCCATCGTTCATAGTGCACTGGCCTCGCTACTTGTGTTGCCTTTGATTGCTATTCACTTTTACGGCAAATATGATTTTCCCTCTTCACAGGCGTATATGCCGCCTGTGGCACCCGCGCACGATAATCTCGTATCGCAGGCTGATAGCGTTGTTGAAGAGCCGCCTAAGGAAATCAGCTCGCTTTATGGTCGCTTAAAATCTCAGCTTGCACGTACTCGAACGGGGTTGGGAAATTTACTGACCAAATCCCATAGCGATAATTTATTAAACGATATTGAAGCCAATTTATTGATGGCTGACGTAGGTGTTGAAGCAAGTGCGGCGATTGTGAAGCGTTTATCAACCCAATTGACACAGACGCAATTAAACGACAGTGTCGCATTGGAAAATGCGTTAAAAGCCGCCTTGCTCGATATTCTAAAGCCTTGTAGCGTGAACTTAACCATTCCAAAGCAAGACAAACCTTTTGTGATTTTAGTGGTTGGGGTAAATGGTGCAGGCAAGACAACCACGATTGGCAAACTCGCTAATCGCTTAAAATCACAAGGGCATAGTGTGATGCTTGCCGCTGGTGACACCTTTAGAGCGGCCGCTGTTGAGCAGTTGCAAACATGGGGCGAGCGCAATGCCATTCATGTTGTAGCGCAACACACTGGCGCAGACTCTGCCTCTGTTATCTACGACGCCATTCAATCCGCACAAGCAAAAAACATTGATGTCTTAATTGCCGATACCGCAGGTCGGCTGCAAACAAAATCCAATTTGATGGAAGAACTCAAAAAAGTGAAGCGGATTATGGCAAAACTTGATGCGACAGCGCCTCATGAGGTCTTACTTGTTTTGGATGCAGGCACGGGGCAAAATGCGATTTCGCAAGCCAAATTGTTCAATGAAACCGTTTCACTGACGGGATTAACGTTAACAAAACTCGATGGCACCGCAAAAGGTGGTATTATTTTCGCCCTAGCAAAGCAGTTTGGTATTCCCATTCGCTTTATTGGCATTGGTGAGGGAATTGAAGATTTGCAGGATTTTGATGCTGAAAATTTTGTTAACGCGTTGTTTATTAAAGATTAAGATAGTATGCTTGAATTTGATAGTGTGAGTATGCGTTATCCTGAGGTGGGGGATGTGCTACGTAATGTCAGTTTTCGTTTAACCAAAGGTGAAATTGCATTTTTAACGGGGCATTCGGGGGCAGGCAAGAGTACGTTATTTAAATTGATTGCGATGATTGAGCGGGGGAATCGTGGCAAAATTATTTTTAATAAAAAAGAGTTGAGCCAAATACGTACCAGTCAAATTCCTTATATCCGACGTGAAATGGGATTGATTTTCCAAGATTACAAACTGCTCAACGATCGCACCGTTTTTGATAATGTTGCCTTGCCTTTGGTGATTATGGGATATAGCACAAAAGAAATTAGCGGTCTTGTGCGAGCAGCGCTGAGCAAGGTGGGGCTACTAGGAAAAGAGCGAAAGTTACCGTTGACGCTATCGGGTGGCGAACAGCAGCGCGTGGGCATTGCTCGCGCGGTGGTACATAAGCCGTTAATTATTCTAGCCGATGAGCCCACAGGCAATTTAGACCCCGATTTGTCCGCTGAAATTATGCACTTATTTGAACAGTTTCAAAGCGTTGGCGTGACAGTATTGATTGCAACACATGATATTTCGCTCATTTCCACTTTAAATCATCGCGTATTACGATTAGATCACGGTACCTTAGTGGCCGGTGGCAACTGAGTGGCGCGATAAATTACACAGAAGTGGCCGGTTATTGAATCACATTGACGCTAGCAAAACGATGAAGCAAAAACACAAACCAAGACATCATCACAACAATATTATCGAAGCGAAAAAAAATCCTAAGCAGACGCTAAAAATAGGGGGCACTTTCGTGGATAAGCTGTACGCTTATCGAGATCAACACGCTCAGGCGTTATTTTCAAGTTTGGGGAGATTGGTTGCATCACGCTTAAATGCGCTGCTGACGGTGATTGTGTTATCGGTATCCATTTCATTGGCTTGTGGCTTTTATTTGTTGATTATGAATACAAAGCAGCTTACCGTGGACCTTGAGAGTAGCAATCAAATTTCACTGTTTTTGCACGACGATGTGTCGCTTGCGAATGCCACACGCCTTGCAAACGGCATCAAATTAGACCCGAGTGTGCAAGCCGTGAAAGTCATCACAAAGGAGCAAGCATTAAAAGAATTTGAAGATTTTAGTGGTTTTGGTGACGCGGTCCGAGCGCTTGAAAAAAATCCTTTGCCTATCGTTTTGCAAGTGATTCCCAAAAACTCGCTTGAAGAAGGTCAAAACATTGAAACACTCGTCGAAAATTTTAAACAAGCTGCTGAAGTGGATTTTGCGCAATTGGATTTGCATTGGGTAAGGCGTTTGCAGTCCATGATTGAAGTCTCTCAATGCGCGATGGTGTTGATGGGGATGTTATTGAGTTTGGCGGTACTTGTGATCACTGGAAACACGATTCGACTAGAATTTCATACGCGTCGAGATGAAATTATCATTGCCAAATTAGTGGGCGCAACAAACAGTTTTGTCCAGCGACCCTTTTTATACAGTGGTTTTTGGATTGGTTTTTTTTCGGGTATCAATGCGTGGTTTATTGTGACGATTATGATGCTGATTTTAAAACAATCTGTCGAAAAATTGTCTATGCTCTACAACAGCAGTTTTCACCTTTTATTTATGGGTTTTTTTGAAACGCTAGCGCTGATTGTTGTGTCTTCCTTGCTGGGCGTTGCCGGATCTTGGGTGGTGGTACAAATACAACTTCAGCAAATTAAAGGTCAGTAGCACTACATTTCAGGCACAAGCGTCTCAAGACGGTAAAAGCCTGCCCTTTGCCGACCTAACGCCGTTGCTAGCCATGGTAGGGCTGTTTTTAGCGTATTGGCTAAACGCCATGGCGGATTGATCACAATCACGCCACTAGCTGTCATGCCACGTTGCGCTTCATCGGGCGCAATGCCCAATTCAAACAAACTGATATTGTGAATGCCTGTTTTGATTAACGCTTTTTCAAGTGCATGGTTGCGCTCTCTGTCAATGACTGGATACCAAAGCATATAAGTGCCTGTAGCAAAGCGTTTGTGCATACTTGCAAGTGTTTTGACAACGTGATCATAGTCGCTTTTGATTTCGTATGACGGATCGATCAATACAAGACCACGTCGCGTGACTGGCGGTAGCCGTTTTATACTCTCTTTTAAGCCGTCAGCATGATGAACACTAATGCGTTTATCGTGTTTCATGTTGAGTGTGAGCGTGGTAATTTCTGTGGAATGCAGCTCAAATAAATGCAATGTGTCAGCGGCTCTGAGCATTTGTTTTATCAACAAAGGCGAGCCCGCGTAGCGAGTGAGTTTATCATGGGGATTAAAGCGTTTTTGCATGACAACATAATTTGCGACGCAATCAGGCAAATCGCTACGTTCCCATAATTGAAAAATACCGCTGTCAAATTCACGATTTTTCAGCGCATAATCGCCGTCTAATTCATACTTGCCTGCCCCCGCGTGCGTGTCAATGACGCAGAAAGGTTTTTCTTTTTGCGTCAAATACGCAAGCACCTCCAGCAAAACAATATGTTTTAAGACGTCAGCAAAATTTCCCGCGTGAAACGCGTGTCGATAACTTAGCAT
>DPKY01000065.1 GCA_003542275.1 Methylococcaceae bacterium
TTGTTGAAATGGATGGTTTCAACGGTAATGAAGGCGTGATTGTCATTGCGGCAACCAACCGCGCTGATGTCCTCGATAAAGCACTACTGCGCCCAGGGCGATTTGATCGTCAAGTCAACGTGGGACTACCTGATGTACGAGGCCGTGAGCAAATTCTCAATGTGCACATTAAAAAAGTACCTGCAGCCCTCGATATCAATTTACATGATCTCGCACGCGGTACACCGGGTTTTTCAGGGGCAGATTTAGCCAACATTATCAATGAAGCCGCTTTGCTGGCCGCTCGCTCAAATAAAAAAGAAGTGAGCATGAGTGATCTTGAGAAAGCAAAAGACAAAATCTTGATGGGCGCTGAAAAACGCACAATGGTCATGAGTGAGGAAGATAAATTACTCACCGCTTACCATGAAGCGGGCCATTGTATTGTCGGTCAACTCTCTCCCGAGCATGACGCGGTGTATAAGGTGAGCATTATGCCCCGCGGTCGGGCGCTGGGGATTACCATGTTCTTGCCCGAGCAAGACCAGTACAGCGCCAGTAAACGCAAACTGGAAAGCCAGATTGCCAGTTTATTTGGCGGACGTATTGCTGAATTGATGATTTATGGTGGCGATCGCGTGACAACAGGCGCTTCTAACGACATTGAGCGGGCCACTGAATTAGCGCGTAATATGGTCACGCGCTGGGGATTCTCTGAAAAACTGGGCCCCTTAGTGTACGGTGAAGAGAGCGGTCAGCCATTTATGGGCTACGCCGCAAAAGGGGGGAAAAACTCCGAGTCCATCACGCAACAAATCGATGAAGAGATTCGTGGCGTCATTGACACAAACTACCAACGCGCTGAGAAAATTTTGCAAGACAATATCAGTATCTTGCATAATATGGCCAAAGCGTTAATGAAATGGGAAACCATCGATAAAACGCAAATTGATGCACTCATGATGGGCAAAGAACCTTTACCCCATCCTGATTTTCCACAATAGTTTCTCTCAACACTACCGCGAATACCTTGTGTATTCGTGGTAGTTAGTGCCAACGAATTTTATGAACATCACGCTCTATCACAATCCTCAATNNCTCTTAGTATTTTGCAAGAAAAAGGCGTTGAAATCACCATTATTGATTATTTAAAAACGCCGCTCACTGTTGTTGAACTCGCTGCTTTAGCGGAAAAACTCCGATTAACCCCACGCGAGTTTATGCGTCAACATGAAGCGATTTATGAAACAGAAAATTTAGCTGACCCCATATTAACGCATGACGCTTTATTGCAAGCGATTGTCAAGCACCCACGATTACTCGAACGTCCGATTGCTGTCACGCATGACCGCGCGGTGATTGGTCGTCCACCTGAGAATGTGTTGACACTACTGTGATACAAAAACGTCAGATAACGCTTTACTATTGGCTTGCTGTCACGGGTTTTTTTGGGCTATTTTCGCTGCTCATGCTCTGGCATACGACTCTTGCGCCCTCTACGCGCTTTCCCATTGCCTTGCTATTGCTCCTTAACGTCACGCCCCTGCTCATTCCGTTTCGCGGTCTGCTGAATGCAAACAAAAAAAGTGTTGCGTGGACAGCCTACCTTAGTTTGTTTTATCTTATTCAGGGCATTATAGAGTGCTACGCTAATGATGCTGAGCGCTATTACGCGGGGCTAGAGATTTTTTTTAGCCTGCAACTTTTCTTAAGCACCGCGCTCTATGTGCGCACGGTGAGTCGCCTTGCCAACATACCTCATGCCTGAACAATTTCCCCTTCATTTTGAATTTCTTGCCAATCAAACCTTTAACGATTTTTTTGCTGGTGAAAATCAACCTATTATTGAACAGCTCAAACAATGTGTTCAAGGTAATGGCGAACAGAAAATTTTCCTTTGTGGAAAACCAGGGCAAGGTAAAAGCCATCTCCTGCAAGCGTGCTGTCACTACGCACAACACAATGAAAAACAATCTTTTTATTTTGATCTCGCACGCTATGCGCGTCATCAAGCGGCTATTTTACAAGGCATTGACACATATGATGTCGTGTGCCTTGATAATGTCGACGCCATTATTGGCCATAAGAGATGGGAACAAGCACTCGATGAATTGATGAAATGCCACTGTGAAAAAGGGCATCAACTGATTTTGTCGTCGATGTACTTGCCTAATCATCTCGATATTAAGAACACTCAACTCAAGGAGCATTTAAATTGGGGACTCATTTTGCAACTCAAAACCTTGATTGACACCAACAATATCGATGCGTTGATTTTCAAAGCCGATTTAATGGGATTTGAAATTTCACCACAAGTTGGCCGTTTCTTAGTGATTCAACACCAAACCGAATTGCATGAATTGTGGGATTTACTCGAAGAAATTGACCGCGCTTCACTTGCAGCCAAACGTAAATTGACCGTTCCTTTTCTAAAGCAGCTGTTTCAGGTCACGCAAGTCGCTGAAAATCGCTAAAGTTACGCTCAACTCAAAAAACAAGCACAAAAAAAGCCTGCGTAAGAAATAGTCTCACGCAGGCTTTTTAATGCAAAGCGAAAATTACGCTTCTAACGCGGCTAAACGATTTGCTAACAATTCTTCTAGCACAACCAATGCTTTAGCAAAACCATCAATGCCTTCTGCTAATTTTTCTGAAGCCATGCGATTTTCTGCGTGCATACGATCAAACGTGGCTTTATCAACATGAATTTTTTCCACTGACGAGGACGCAGCACCTTCCACCGTTAATTTACGCTGCAACTCACCTTGCGTTTTTTGCAATTCATCAAGCAGTGATGGTGCGATGGTCAATAAATCGCTGCCGGCTAATTCAGTAATTTCACCTACATTGCGGAAACTCGCCCCCATTACTTCTGTGTTATAACCAAATTTTTTATAGTAGTTATAAATTTCTGTCACAGAAATCACACCTGGATCTTCAGCAGGGGTATAAGAATCCCGTCCCGTGTCTTTTTTATACCAGTCCAAAATACGACCCACAAATGGCGAAATCAAAGTAATGCCATTTTCAGCGCAAGCAACCGCTTGGTGCAAACCAAACAATAAGGTCAAGTTACAGTGAATGCCTTCTTTTTCGAGAACAGCTGCGGCTTGAATACCTTCCCATGTCGCGGCAATTTTAATTAACACGCGTTTGCGGTCAATACCAGCTGCTTCGTACTGTGCAATCAATTCGCGGCCTTTTGTCACGGTTGCTTCTGTATCAAAAGACAAACGCGCGTCGACTTCCGTTGAAACACGACCTGGAATGATTTCCAAAATTTTCAAACCAAAAGAAACCGCCAAGCGGTCAAAAGCCAACGTGACAACATCCGCGCCCGAAGCACTAGCCCCAAGCGTTGCACGCGCGCCTTTTAGCGTATCATCAACAATACCTTGGTATTGCGGCATTTGCGCTGCAGCCGTAATTAAAGACGGATTCGTGGTGGCATCACGCGGTGTGAATGCTTCAATGGCTTGAATATCACCAGTATCGGCCACAACCACTGTGACTGCTTTCAATTGCTCGAGTAAAGACTTCCCCATTGTAGATTACCTATTTGTAAATTAAAAAATGAATAAATTAGCGCTGACCTTGCAAATACTTTTCAACACCCGTGAGTGCAACGCTTTCAACAACAGCATACGCGACAGCGGCTGTTTCAGCTTTCGCTTGAGAAACACCCGCGAGCGCTTGTCTTGCTAAGTATTTACTCACGCCACTTGCTGTTGTTTCAGGACGTGTTTGTAGATAACTCTCAACGCCTGTTGTTTTTTGTTTTGGTGGTGCATTGCGATCTGCAATGGTTTTTTTCAACATATATTTGGCCACGCCGCTCATTGGCGTGTTGTCTTGATTGGCCAAATAACGCTCAACACCAGACTTGACAACAGGTGCGCTATCTTTATTGTTATTTAAATACTTAGCCACACCTGTTAAAACGACAATAGGTTTACTGCGTTCAGCAATCGCTTGGCGAGCCAAATATTTCGCTACGCCACTAGGTTGATTGAGCTCTTGATTTTTCAAGTACTTATCAACTTTACTCGTTACAGGCGCACCCGCCTGCCCCTCTAAGTAACGACTCACACCTGTTTGCCCCTCATGCGAAGCGCTTGCATGATGCGATGAGGTGGTCACATAAGCGTCTTCAGAACGCGTGCCAAAAAGACTTGAAAAAAAGCCCATAACTACCCCCGATCTGTATCGTGTTGAGCAGATGCCTTGTGTGCGATATTTTGTCTAGCAATATAACGAGCCACGTTTGTTGGTGCTGTGTTACGTTCTAAGTATTTGCTAACGCCCGATACTTTTGGCATACGTGCATTGAGGTAACGTGTCACCCCTGTTTCTCTCGTACCGTGGTCATGGC
>DPKY01000084.1 GCA_003542275.1 Methylococcaceae bacterium
ATAGATTTTGCTTGATAATGGCAATGGTTTTTTGACTCAGTTCAATGCCCGCTGTTACGGTAGCAATATCACCGTGTACGAGCGTCATATCAGCCGATTCCATGGCGATGTCTGTGCCCGTTCCAATAGCAAAGCCCACATTAGCCGCCGCCAACGCGGGGGCATCGTTAATGCCGTCACCAATCATTCCCACCGTTTTACCTTGCGCTTGATAATCGTAGATAATGCGCAATTTTTGCTCAGGTGTCGCGTTGGCGATAACGGTTTCAATACCGACTTTAGCGGCAATATAATGCGCCGTTTTTTGCGTATCGCCCGTGACCATTAGCGTTTGAATCCCGCGTTTTTTTAAACGTGAAATCGCCGCCGCGCTTTCCGCTCGGGGTTTATCGGCAATACCAAGTACCGCCACAGCGATACCCTCAATAGCCATCAACACAGGTGTTTTGCCTTGTGAGGCAAATTTTCCGGCTCTTTTTTGTAGCGCCTGCGTGTCTATGGTTTGCGCGTTGAGCCATGTTTGATTCCCTAACACAACGCGTTGCTGTTGGATATTGGCCGCAATGCCCTGTCCTGGTTCGTTGACGAAATCGGTACAAGGCAATAACGTCATCTTTTTTTCAGCGGCATACATCACTAACGCTTTGCCTAAAAAATGCTCTGACTGGTATTCGGCTGACGCCGCCAGCTGAATTAACGCGTCATCATTGAGAGAAGAGACATTAAAAATATCGGTCACATAAGGGCGACCTTGCGTGATGGTGCCGGTTTTATCAAAAACAATCACGTTCAGCCCTGCAGCCGTTTCTAAACTCTCGCCGTTGCGAAGATAAATCCCTTCTCGCGCCGCTTGCCCCGCGCCCACCATAATGGCCGCAGGTGTAGCAAGTCCCAGCGCACAGGGACAAGCAATCAGCAATACCGTGATGGCATGACCAAACGCCACGCTAAACGCCGCACCCGAAGTTAACCAACCAAGGAGCGTCATCGCCGATAACGCCATCACCGAGGGGACAAAAATCGCTGAAATACGATCAACGTGTTTTTGAATAGGTAATTTTGTGGATTGCGCTTGCTCAACCATGTGCACAATGCCCGCCAAAACGGTATCCATGCCCACGGCACGAACCTCAACCGTTAATACACCACTGCCGTTCACGCATCCCCCAATGACTTTGTGACCACTGTGTTTAATGACGGGCAAACTTTCGCCCGTCACCATGGATTCATCAACGGTGGAGGCGCCCTCAATGACAACGCCATCAGTGGGAATGCGCTCGCCTGGGCGAATGAGCACACTATCTCCAATCGCTAATGCTTCTACGTCCACACGCTCTTCCCCGTGCGCGGTAAGACGGGTTGCCGTTTGCGGTTGTAAATTCACGAGCTGACGAATCGCTTCACCGGCTTTGCCTTTTGCTCGCTCTTCTAAGTAACGCCCAAGCAAGACAAACGCGATAATGGCCGCTGCGGCTTCAAAGTATAAATGCCCTCGTTGCCGCCACAATGTCACCACACTGTAGCTATACGCTGCGCCCACGCCTAGCGCAATGAGCGAGTCCATATTTGCCGCGCGTTGCCTAGCTAACCGCCAAGCTTTCGCAAAAAACGGATAACCCGCCCAAAAAACCACTGGGGTGGTCAACGCAAACTGCATCCAATGCAGCGGGCGAGAACGCGTCATCGCCATGCCCGCTATAATGACCGGCAAACTGAGCGCACTCGCCCACACAAAACGATTTTTCGCCAGCGCTACGCGATGCTGCTCTTTTTCAATGAGTTTTTTGCGCTGTGAGAGCGTATCCATCGGGTGCGTTTGATACCCCATTTTGACGACTAATTCATTCACGTCGCGTTGGTTAAGCGTTCCTCGTACATTCAATGTTGACGTGCTGAAATTGACACTCGCCGCTTTCACGCGTTCGTCGCGCTTGAGTACCATTTCAATGAGTAGCGCACAAGAAGCACAGCTCATTCCTTCCACCGCAACATCAATGTCTTGTAGCGCCCCTGCAAGTTGTTTAGGTGATGTAGAAGGCACACGGGGGCTTTTGTTGGCAAGGTTGCCGAGTACCGCATCCAGTAAAATCAATAAATTTTGCTTGGGCAATCCCGCAGGATCAAACTCAATGACAACGCTACCAAGACGGCAAACCGTCCGTATTCGCTGAATTTCGGGACGTTTTTTTAAAATAATTTCAAAAATATACGCACGTTCTTGATCATTTTTAATAACCGGTGACACAATGCGAATACGGCGCGTTAATTGGTGTACAAGATGAAAATGTTTTTGCGTCACAGTCCGTCCTTATTTTGAATTTTTACTTAGGTTTGCGTGAACGAATAAGCAAAAAGAACATATAAAAGGTTGCCAACCATTCATAACGGTACCGAAAAGGGTTGAGCAACCATAATTTTGTAATTTGCTCCCAATGCAGTCGAATTAAAAATAGCACCAAAATATCGTTGAAAAAATCGATAATGGCTTTTTCAGGGTCACGCACGAAAGCACTTGGCTTTTTTAGCGCCAGTTTAGTCACAATTTTTGTGGCTTGAAGGGTTTCTTTTACTTCAGTGGTTTTTGCGCTGACCCAGCGGGTGAGTGCAAAATTGTCTGCTTTTTCGCGCACGTTTTTAGCAAGCGTTTTGAGTACCGTCGCTTTGGGCGCAACGGGCACCAAAGCACCGGTTTGCTCGAGTTGCGCAATGATGCCACTGAGTTGCTCCGCTAACAGCGAAAATTGACAGGCCGTCTCTTGAAAGCGAATGGAGAGCTTTCCTTGACGCGGATATAATGTCACACGATACACACCTTCAATAGCGCAGATTTTCTGTTTTAAACTCACCGCCACGGTGTCTTGACACAATGCCGCAGGTAGCTGAAAGCGCACATGACCTTCAGTGCGATAACGCAAAATACATTCTTTTTGAATAGACATAATCTACCATTGAAAAAACGGGTAGCCCACCGCCTGTCTTAATGCAGTAAGCGCACCCGTTTATTTTAGTCAAACATAGGGAAATTTAGTTTTCTTTTGTTTCTGCTACTAAATCTTCTAAATTTTCTTTTTGTTGCAACACAAAATCTTTGCCGGCATCCACTACTTTTGTTGTGCTGGCAATGATATCTTTGCGGTA
>DPKY01000255.1:0-3088 GCA_003542275.1 Methylococcaceae bacterium
ACGTTTATCGCGTTGTTTATTTTTTATTTTTCTAAAATTTACCTTTCACTATGCAAAAAAACGACATTTCACCTCCTTCACATTTTATTCGTCAAATCGTCGCCAATGATTTGCAAAGTCATAAACATCACGGCAAAGTCGTCACGCGCTTCCCGCCAGAGCCCAATGGTTATTTGCACATCGGCCATGCAAAATCCATTTGCTTGAATTTTGGTACAGCGCTTGAAAACAACGGGGCGTGCAATTTGCGTTTTGATGACACCAACCCAGAAAAAGAAAGCATTGAGTATATGGAGTCTATTCAGCGCGACGTGGCATGGCTTGGCTTTGAATGGACGCAGTTGTGCCATGCGTCGGATTATTTTGAGGTGCTCTATCAACACGCCGTGACCCTTATTGAAAAAGGGTTAGCGTATGTGGATAGTTTATCTGCAGAGGAGATTCGACTCTATCGTGGTACGCTCACACAGCCAGGCAAAGAAAGCCCTGATCGCAACCGCTCTATTGCCGACAATTTAGATTTATTTGCGCGTATGCGGGCAGGTGAGTTTGCCGATGGGCAGTATGTGCTGCGAGCGAAAATTGATATGGCTTCACCTAATATCAATTTGCGTGACCCTGCGCTCTACCGCATTCGACGCGTCCATCACCAACGCACAGGCGATGCGTGGTGCATTTACCCGATGTATGACTACACGCATTGCATCTCAGACGCAATTGAAGGCATCACCCATTCGCTGTGTACACTAGAATTTGAGGATCATCGTCCGCTTTATGATTGGGTGCTTGATAAACTGCAGACACCCTGCCATCCTCAACAAATTGAATTTGCACGCCTGCAGCTTGAATATACGATCGTGAGCAAACGCAAATTAAATCAGCTGGTCACAGAAAAGCACGTATCGGGGTGGGATGATCCGCGTATGCCCACTATTGCCGGCTTGCGTCGTGCGGGCTTTACACCTCAGGCGATTAAAGATTTTTGTGAGCGCATTGGTATTACCAAGCAAAACTCGTGGATTGAGATGGGGGTTTTAGAGTACTGCATTCGTGAAGATCTCAATACCAACGCGTTGCGTGCGATGGCCGTTTTAGAGCCGCTTCGCGTTGTGATTACCAATTATCCCGATGAGAAAGTAGAAGAATTGACATTAAGCAATCATCCTCAGCGAGAAGAATTAGGTAAGCGTATCGTACCGTTTTCCAAGACAATTTTCATTGAACGGGAGGATTTTTCAGAAAATCCGCCACCTAAATATAAGCGCCTTGTGCTGGGTGCAGAGGTGCGTTTGCGTGGGGCGTATGTGATTTGTTGTCACGAGGTCATTAAAAATGCAGCGGGGGAAATTATTGAACTGCACTGCACTTACGACGAGAATACCTTAGGTAAAAATCCCGAAGGACGCAAAGTCAAAGGGGTGATTCATTGGGTATCGCAGGCGCATTCATGCCCAGCGGAAGTGCGTCTATATGAGCGTTTGTTTACCGTGGCACAGCCTGACAATGAAGAAAATTTTTTAGAGGTGGTCAATCCGCATTCATTGCAAATTTTAAAGGAATGCCGTGTTGAAGCGAGTTTACGCGCGGCAACAAGTGAAAATCGTTATCAATTTGAACGCACTGGCTATTTTTGTGTAGACTCTGATAGTACTGTAGAGAAATTGGTGTTCAATCGAACAGTCACACTGCGTGATAATGGTGAGAAAGATTGATACATTTTGGATTGACACGCCTACCATTTCTACTTTAAAGTTAACCCCGCATAAATTAGCGTAACAATTTAACTATAACTATAACTTTTTTGGAGTGTATCACATGGCAAGACCATTAATTCAAATGGCATTAGATTCATTAGATTTCGATGCAACCATCTCATTAGCAAGACAAGTTGCACCTTTCGTTGATATTTTTGAAATCGGCACACCTTGCATTAAACACAACGGTATTAACTTAGTTAAAGCGTTGCGTGCAGAATTTTCTGACAAATTATTGTTAGTTGACTTAAAAACAATGGACGCTGGCGAATACGAAGCAACACCTTTCTACGCAGCAGGCGCGGACATCGTGACGGTGTTGGGTGTATCAGGTTTGGCGACAATTAAAGGTGTTATCAAAGCCGCACACGCTAACGCAGCAGAAGTGCAAATTGACTTAATCAATGTTGACGACAAAGCAGCGTGTGCGCGTGCATCCGTTGCTGCAGGTGCGCAAATTTTAGGTATTCACACCGGTCTTGACGCGCAAGCGGCAGGTCACACACCTTTTGCTGATTTGAATGCAATTGCTGGTTTAGGTTTGGGTGCACGCATTTCTGTTGCGGGCGGTATCAATGCAAAAACCGTTCAAGATGTAGTTCGTGCAGGCGCAAGCATTATCGTTGTGGGTGCAGCAATCTATGGTGCAGCGTCACCAGCAGAAGCAGCGCGTGAAATTCGTGAATTAGTTGATGCAGTTTAATTAGGAATCCTTATGCACCAAGAGCTTATCTTAGAAAAAATCACAGGCATCCTTGAAGCAACTGAGGAATCATACGATGAAAAACTGACCGCGATGCTTGACGAAGCAGGTCGCATTTTCATTGCGGGCGCGGGTCGTTCAAAACTTGTCGGCAATTTCTTTGCGATGCGGTTGGTGCATGGTGGTTACAACGTCAATGTTGTCGGTGAAATCGTCACACCTAGCATTCAGCAAGGTGATTTATTGATTGTCATCTCAGGTTCAGGCGAAACAGAGCAACTCGTTGCCTTTACTAAAAGTGCGAAAAAGATTGGTGCGAAAATCATGTTGATTTCGGCGCAATCGAAATCAACGATTGGTGATATGGCTGACGGTGTGTTCCAAATTGGCCGTTCTGATTTGTATGGCAAAGTTGTTGGAATGCCAATGGGAACTGTATTTGAACTCTCAACATTGCTCTTTTTAGAGTCTACCATTTCTCACATCATTCATGAGAAGGGAATTCCTGAAGAGATTATGCGTTCAAGACACGCTAATTTAGAATAAGTAATTAACGTTAAAGTGAATAATTGCAAAATTGTTCACTTTAATTGTTTTAGTTACTCACGTAAAAAAAAACACGGGTTGCACT
>DPKY01000255.1:3155-5773 GCA_003542275.1 Methylococcaceae bacterium
GCATGGATGCAGTACAAAAAGCCAATTCAGGGCACCCTGGCGCACCAATGGGTATGGCCGACATTGCTGAAGTGTTGTGGAACGACCATCTAAAACATAATCCAACCAATCCAAATTGGGCAGACAGAGATCGTTTTGTTTTATCAAACGGTCACGGCTCAATGCTTATTTATTCATTGTTGCATTTATCTGGTTATGATTTGCCAATGAAAGAATTGCAGTCATTTCGCCAGTTGCATTCAAAATGTGCCGGGCATCCAGAATACGGCTATGCACCAGGCGTTGAAACCACAACAGGGCCGCTAGGTCAAGGTATTACCAACGGCGTAGGTTTTGCGATGGCAGAAAAACTGCTCGCAGACCAATTTAACCGTCCAGGTCACGACATTGTTGACCATCACACTTATGTGTTTCTTGGNNTGGGCCAGGGCATCACCAACGCCGTGGGTATGGCCATCGCGGAAAAAGTGCTGGCGGGCCAGTTTAACCGGCCTGGTCACGCCATCATCGACCATTACACCTATGTGTTTTTGGGGGATGGTTGCTTGATGGAAGGCGTCTCTCATGAAGCGTGCGCGTTGGCAGGCACATGGGGCCTTGGTAAATTGATCGCATTTTGGGACGACAATAATATCTCCATTGATGGTCACATTGATGGCTGGTACACCGATGATACCGTAAAACGCTTTGAAGCTTACGGTTGGCACGTCCAGTCTGTAGATGGCCACGATGCAGCGGCAATCAACGCGGCAGTGAGCGCAGCAAAAGCGGTTACCGATAAACCATCCATGATTTGCTGCAAAACCATCATTGGCTACGGCTCACCCAATAAAAGCGGTAGTCACGACTGCCATGGCTCTGCATTAGGTGATGCAGAAGTGGCACTCACACGCGAAGCATTAGGCTGGACACACGCGCCATTTGTCATTCCTGATAACGTATACGCGGGTTGGGATGCAAAAGAAAAAGGCAAAACAGCTGAAGCGGCATGGAATGCAAAATTTGATGCTTATGCGGCAGCGCATCCAGAATTGGCTGCTGAATTTAGACGTCGTGTTGCGGGTGAACTCCCTGCAAATTGGGCGTCCGTGACCAGCGAGTTGGTCAACGCCTTTAACGAAAAAGCAGAAAATTTAGCTTCTCGTCAATCATCACAAAAAGTGATTGCGGGTTTAGCGCAAACGTTGCCTGAATTTTTGGGCGGCTCAGCAGACTTAACTGGTTCAAATTTGACGAGCTGCGCTAGTTTTACGCACGTGGACGGTAAAAAACCCGGTAACTACATCTCTTACGGTGTGCGTGAGTTTGGTATGTATGCCATCATGAATGGTATGGCCCTGCACGGTGGATTTATTCCCTATGGTGGCACATTCCATATGTTCTCTGATTATGCAAAAAGTGCATTGCGCATGGCTGCATTGATGAAACAGCGTACGATTGCCGTGTTAACACATGACTCTATTGGTCAAGGTGAAGACGGTCCAACCCATCAACCCATTGAAAATACATCTGGGCTACGCTACATTCCAAACATGGATGTCTGGCGTCCTGCTGATGCAACTGAAACAGCTGTTGCTTGGATTCACGCTATTGAACGCAAAAATGGCCCAACAAGCTTAGTGCTGAGCCGTCAAGGTATTCCAGCTATTGCGCATGATGATGCACAAATTGCGGCTATGCGCAAAGGCGCTTATGTCGTTTCTGACGCATCAGGCAGCGCTGCGGTGATTTTAATTGCTACGGGTTCTGAAGTGACGCTGGCCATTAAAGCACAAGCAGCACTGGCTGCAGAAGGTATTCAAGCACGCGTTGTGTCGATGCCTTCAACGAATGTTTTCGATCGTCAAGATCAAGCGTATAAAGACAGTGTATTGACACCAGGTGTAAAACGCGTCGCTATTGAAGCGGGTGTATCTGATTTCTGGCGTAAATACGTTGGTTTAGAAGGTGGTGTGGTCGGTATTGATACGTTTGGTGAGTCTGCACCAGGTGGCGTATTGTTCGAGCATTTTGGTTTTACCGTTGAAAACGTGGTGAAACACGTTAAAGCGGTGCTTTAATTTTCTAAATTTAGTTAGCTTTAGTCATCAATTAGCGTATGTCGCTAGTTGGTGACGATTGCTTTTAATCAATAGGTGTCAATGTGAAAAAAAATAATTTACTCCAAATTGCTGTCACCACGTTGCTGATGGCAAATTCATTTGTCGCAACGGCTGGCACACAATATCCTGCAGCAGATTTTGAACCAAAAGTGGTTTATCAAGATGCGTCGGTAAAATCTTCTGCACCTGCTACGGCCGCTGTGTCTGTAAAATCTGAAGCAGCAGCGCCTGCGCCTGTTGCAGACGCATACGATGCAAAATACCCTGCAACAAACTTTGAACCTAAAGTGATTTTTAGTGATGCAAGTTACAAACACACCAAGTCAGCACCTGGTGTTGCAACCCATGCTGTTTCTGCAGTCAGTGAAAGCGTTGCGGTAGCGAGTGTAGAGAAAAAAGACGATTCTAATATGTTGGTGCTCGGCTTAGTTGCTGCGGCTGCTGCGGCGTTTTTTGCTTTCTCTAAATCACCCAAATCATCTGCTAGCACGCATAGCCATGACCACGGTACGAGAG
>DPKY01000010.1:0-707 GCA_003542275.1 Methylococcaceae bacterium
AGCGCCTTCAGCCTCTCGGCCAACTCTCCAATTATTTTTTAGTGGAACTTAATTGTCGCTCTCTGATACGGGTGCATCAGATTGCTCTTTTTTGATTCTGTCGTAAATTTCTTCACGATGAACAGAAACTTCTTTGGGCGCATTCACGCCGATGCGTACTTGATTGCCTTTAACACCTAATACCGTGACGGTTACTTCGTCACCGATCATTAAGGTTTCTCCAACTCTACGAGTCAAGATAAGCATAATTAACTCCCTCTAACAATTTGGACTCTTCGCTGCGCGATTACAGCGAAGAACAATCAAGACGAGAACTATTATAAACACATTCTCGCAAATAATAAAGCACCAATCGTAATTTATGCGTGCTCCAATCCAAAAGCACTATGCAGCGCCCGCACCGCAAGCTCTAAATATTTCTCATTCACCACAACCGAAATCTTAATTTCGGAGGTCGCAATCATTTGGATATTGATGCCTTCGTTAGCTAAGGTTTTAAACATCGTGCTTGCAATCCCTGCGTGAGAGCGCATACCAACGCCCACAATAGACACTTTGACGATATTACAATCACCACTCACTCCGCGTGCGCCTAAGTGGTTACAAATGCCGTCTAAGATGGTTTTTGCTCTCTCAAAATCATTGCGATGCACGGTAAAGGTAAAGTCCGTTGACGCATCGGCTGCGATATTTTGCACAATCATATC
>DPKY01000010.1:755-907 GCA_003542275.1 Methylococcaceae bacterium
TTAAAAGCAATACCTGAAATTAACGCACTTTCCATTTGTGATTCCTCATAAGTAATTAACGTTCCGTTCCCTTCTGCAAACGAAGATAAAACGCGCAATGCAACATTGTATTTTCCGGCAAACTCGACGGAGCGAATTTGCAACACTTTCGA
>DPKY01000010.1:930-5613 GCA_003542275.1 Methylococcaceae bacterium
GCTTTAGGCTCAACGCGTGGATCGGTGGTATAAACGCCATCCACATCGGTATAAATATGGCATTCATCGGCTTTGAGTGCCGCTGCCAGCGCGACGGCTGTGGTATCTGAGCCGCCGCGCCCAAGCGTTGTGATGTTACCTTCGTCGTCAACCCCTTGAAAACCAGCTACCACCACCACACGCCCTGCTTTTAAATCAGCACGCATTCGGGTGTCATCAATTTCACGAATACGCGCTTTTGTGAAACTGCTGTCAGTTAAAATACGCACTTGCGTGCCGGTATAAGAACACGCTGGGCAGCCCAATTCATTGAGGCGCATACTCAGTAGCGCAACCGTCACTTGCTCACCGGTTGACACCATCGCGTCGAGTTCGCGTTCATTGGGCTGGGCTTGCATCTCCTTTGCCAATCCAATTAAACGGTTTGTCTCACCACTCATCGCCGACAATACAACCACTAAATCGTGACCGGCTTCTCGGACTTTTTTCACGCGCTCGGCGACGGCTTTAATCCGGTCTATTGAACCTACCGACGTACCACCGAATTTATAAACATAAAGTGCCATCTTTAAAATTCTCTACCTGTTTTACGATACTTTTTTAACGAATTCTGATTTTAACTGCATTGCGCCAATGCCTTCAATTTTGCAATCAATGTCATGGTCGCCATCAACAAGACGAATGATTTTCACTTTCGTGCCCACTTTCACAACAGAAGAAGAGCCTTTGATTTTTAAATCTTTAATCACAGTAATCATATCACCGTCTTTTAACACGTTGCCGTTTGCATCTTTGACGACTTTTTCTTCGTCAATATCGGCAACTGCATTTTTATCCCATTCATGTCCGCACTCTGGGCAAATATACATTTCCCCGTCTTCATAAGTGAATTCACTACTGCATTTTGGACATTTTGGTAAGTTACTCATTGTTTTTCCTTGTTAATTTATCGTTAATTTCTTTAAAAATTCAGGCGCGAAATCCGCTCCGTTGCTCCAGTTTAGTGTGTGTCCTTCGAGAAAAAATGATTGAAAAAATGTTTTGTCTTTCAACGGTTCAAAAATTTCGCCGTCCAATTCATTTGATAAATCTACTTCCCCGCTTAAGCCATCATTAAACGAAAGTTGCGCGCGGTAATCTTCAATATATTTTGCAACGGTAACGTGGAGAAACATTGTCATAAAGCAAACGCCGCGTCATCAGTCAAATCCGCGCCATTTATCCCGAAAGGTAGCAAGGTTAGAGCAACCCATAAACCAACTCCTCCACCTCTGTCAACGCATCAGCCAACGCCGCAGGATTCGTCCCGCCAGCCTGCGCTAAATCAGGTTTGCCGCCACCTTTACCACCGATTTTCGCCGCTACAAAATTGGCTAGGTCACCGGCTTTCACTGTGGCAGTCTGAGCTTTTGACACACCAGCAACAACACTGACTTTCTCACCATCCACAGCAGCTAAAATGACAACAGCGTTGTGTAATTTATTTTTAGCGTGCTCAACAATTTCACGCAAAGTTTTCGTGTCAACATTTTCAACCGTTGCCGCTAACACTTTCACGCCGTGAATTTCATTGGCTTGCGCCATCAACTCATCAGCCGTCGCACTGGCCAGTTTTGAATTTAATTTCTCTAGTTGTTTCTCTAAACTGCGGGCGCGTTCAACTAACTGTTCCACTTTTTCAACGGCTTTATCGGGCGTGCCTTTGACTAAATCAGCAATATGCAACAACGCACTTTCACGTTGCGCAAACCACGCTAAACAGTTTGCACCGGTGACAGCTTCAATACGTCGAACACCCGCCGCAATACCGCTTTCACTGATAATTTTAAAACAACCAATATCACCGGCACGCTCAACGTGTGTGCCACCACACAATTCGGTTGAAAACTCGCCGATTTTCAACACGCGCACCTCTGCGCCATATTTTTCACCAAATAACGCCATCGCGCCCGCTTTGACAGCATCGTCTTTTGCCATCAACTGCGCCGACACGGCGGTATTGAAACGAATTTGCTCATTGACAAGACGCTCTAGCGTGGCAATTTCATCAGCCGTTAATGCTTCAAAATGCGAAAAGTCGAACCGCAAACGTTCTGGATTAACCAATGAGCCTTTTTGCGTGACGTGTTCACCTAATGTTTGACGCAACGCAGCGTGCAGTAAATGCGTGGCAGAATGATTTAATTCGGTCGCTTTGCGCTTTGCCATATCAACGGTGGCTTTCACGTTTTGTCCGACTTTCAACGCGCCAGCACTGATTTTACCTTGATGCAAAAATAAATTGCCGGCTTGTTTTTGCGTATCCGCAACATCGAACACCACGCCATCTGCGCTAATCGTTCCACAATCGCCCACTTGACCACCCGATTCACCGTAAAACGGCGTTTTGTCTAAAACGACAACGCCTTCATCACCTGTATTTAACTGTTCAACTGCGTCACCGCCTTTGAATAACGCTACGATTTGTGCGGTGTCGTCTAATAATTCATAACCAGTAAATTCCGTTTGTGCATCGAGTTCAATGTTTTTATGTGCATCCGCACCAAAATGACTGGCTGAACGCGCTCGTTCACGTTGCGCATCCATCGCTTTTTCAAAGCCGTCGTAATCAACCGTTAAATTATGTTCCCGTGCAAAATCCGCCGTTAAATCAACAGGGAAACCATAGGTATCATAGAGTTGGAACACGGTATCGCCGGCAATAATAGAACCGTCCATTTTTGCCACGCACGCTTCCAAAATTTTCATGCCCTGCCCTAATGTTTCCGCAAAACGTTTTTCTTCGCGTTCTAAAACTGTTTCTACTTGCGCNNCGACGAATAATGCGGCGCAACACATAGCCGCGCCCCTCGTTTGAGGGCATTACACCATCAACAATCATAAACGCACAGGAGCGAATATGGTCAGCAATCACGCGCAATGAACTATTGGTTAAGTCTGTTTGATTAGCGAGTGTTGCAACGGCTTTGACAATATTTTGAAACAAATCAATATCATAATTATTATGCACATTCTGCATGACTGCCGAAATACGCTCAAGGCCCATGCCCGTATCCACCGATGGCTTTGGCAACGGTGTCAATGTGCCGTCTGCGCTTCGGTCATATTGCATGAAAACCAAATTCCAAATTTCGATATAACGGTCACCGTCCTCGTCGGGCGTACCAGGAGGCCCACCAAACACTTCTTCACCGTGGTCATAAAAAATTTCACTGCACGGCCCACAAGGCCCCGTATCGCCCATTGACCAAAAATTGTCTTTTGCACCAATGCGCGACACACGCTCAGGTGAAACGCCAATATCGTTAATCCAAATGTGAGCGGCTTCATCGTCTTCTTCAAAGACGGTGACCCATAATTTTTCTTTAGGAATTTCCAGCACATTCACCAAAAATTCCCACGCAAAATGAATCGCTTCTTTTTTGAAATAATCACCAAAACTAAAATTGCCAAGCATTTCAAAAAAGGTGTGATGACGCGCGGTATACCCCACATTCTCTAAATCATTGTGTTTTCCGCCCGCACGCACGCAACGCTGACTGGTCACTGCACGAACAAATTCACGTTGCTCGCGCCCTAAAAACAAATCTTTAAACTGCACCATGCCCGCATTGGTAAAGAGCAACGTCGGGTCATTGCCAGGCACTAGCGAACTTGAAGGCTCAACAGCGTGTCCGTGTTGTTTAAAAAAATCCAAAAAAGCAGAGCGAACTTCTGCGCTAGTCATATTTTTCATAATGTCTGAGTGTGTTTGTGCGTGATTAAAAATGTTAAAAATGAATAATGCGTGCTGTTGAAGCAAATTGCGTAATTTGTGAAGATAAAAACCCCCGCTGCATTAAAAAACGTTGCCGCTTTGCCCATTCTAAGCGAGAAACAGGCGATATTTCACCGTATTTTTTACAATACACCTGTGTTAAAATGGCTGTCCAATCTTCTGCAACGCTCAACAAAACGTCTTGCATATCAAAAGCAAAATCTATGCCTTTTTGTTTGAGTGCATAACGAATAGCCGCCTCACCATACCCTTTGTTAATACGATGACGCGTGTAACTTTCTGCAAAACGGACATCACTTTGCCAATTCTCTTCCGCTAACTGCGCAAGTACGCGCTCAATATCGCCAACGACAAAACCTTTTTGCATTGATTTTGTTCGCAATTCTTGTTGCGAATGTTCACGAAACGCCAGCAAGCGTAAACAATAGTCTTTGATCGCATTTTGTGTGGTCTTTTCTTTTCTCACTTTAGTATAACACAAGCAAAGCAAGGACGGACGCAGGCCCGTCCTTGACGGATTATTTTTATAGCATCGCGTCCATGTCGTCGTCTGCTGGCTCAAATTCTTTTACAGCAAGTAACGGCTTTTGAAAGGCTTCTTCACGAATTTTCATTTCCAGCTCTTTTGCGCGGTCGGGGTTGTCTTTGAAAAACTGCTTGGCGTTATCTTTGCCTTGGCCAATTTTTTCACTGCCATAGCTATACCATGAACCGGACTTTTGCACAAAACCATAATTCACGCCCAAATCCACCAATTCACCGGCAAACGAAATGCCCTCGCCGTATAAAATTTCAAATTCAGCTTGTTTAAATGGTGGCGCAACTTTGTTTTTCACCACTTTCACGCGCGTTTCATTACCGACCACGTCATCGCCTTTTTTCACCGAGCCAATGCGGCGAATATC
>DPKY01000242.1 GCA_003542275.1 Methylococcaceae bacterium
ATGCACAATATCCGCACCGGCCTTAAGTACGTTATCCACTTCCTCGCCAAGTTTGGCAAAATTAGCCGATAAAATCGACGGGGCAATCCAATTTTCATTCATGCGTCATTCCTCTCTAAAAGATTTAAAAAATAATAAAATGCAAAAAAATAGGGCTGTTGCTCAGGACGGACTATTCTGTTTTCATGTCATCGTGAAGCAAGTGGTAAATTGCGTCAATAAGCCCTTCACTGTCATCACCGGTTTTCGTCACAACACCATCCGCATTTTGCGAATTTTGTTCATTGTTGCTGGCTAATTCGGCTTGAATGAAGGTGTTATCACCTTGTGATTTTAGCGTTAACAAATAAATGGTTTTCACTTCTTCTTCGTTGAGGTAATGCAACACATTAGTGAAAACGCTCTGAGAGCGGTAGTTAACGTAATAGTTATATTTGCCTTTCTCGTAGTCGGTGATTTTAATTTCACTTTGCCGGAGTGCAACCCCTAATGTGCGCCACGCTTGCGTGATGGGTTGCTCAATTAACACACCTTTTGAGGGTTCCTCTCGTAACGTGACCAGCGAACGCAACCCCGGCATTTTTTTCTTTGGCTCAACGCTGTCATCAATGACCACTGGCGTGTTTTGTGTATTTTGCTGCAACGCTAACGTTGGCGGTCGCTCAAGCACAGAGGTATCTCGATAGCGACTATTTTCACTGTTGCACGCAAAAACCAATAAACACGATGCAACAAGAACAAGCTTATTTTTGGGTGTGATCATGTTTATTCACAATAAAAAAGACGATGTGTCAACACAGGAAATCCCGCACGTACTTTCACCAAACGGTCATGATCAATTTCAGCAGACACAAAACCGCTACCGGTTTTATAACAATCTAGCACCACGCCCCAAGGGTCAATAATCATGCTGTGTCCGTAAGTGCGTCGCCCGTTTTTGTGAAAGCCGCCTTGATTAGGCGCGATGATATAGCACAAATTTTCTACCGCCCGCGCACGCAACAGCAATTCCCAATGCGCCGCGCCCGTTTCAGCGGTAAACGCTGAAGGCACAATAATGACCTCTGCACCTTGCTCACTCATTTTACGAAAAAACTCGGGAAAACGCAGGTCATAGCACACCGCAATACCAACGCGTCCAAACGGTGTGTCAATGACCAACGATTGATTACCCGCTTCAATAGAATCGGATTCACGGTAAATCTCATTCGTATTAGGCACATGAACGTCAAACAAATGCACTTTGTCATAACGCGCCACGCGCTGACCCAAATGATTGTAAACAAGGCACGCCGCTCGCACTTTATGTTCGTCATTAGCGGCAATGGGAATGGTGCCGCCGACAATCCATACGCCATATTTTTTGGCCGTTGTTTCTAAAAAATTTTGAATAATTCCCAGTCCATCGACTTCTTTTGCATGGACTTTATCGAGTTCATTATTGCCCATCAAGGCAAAATTCTCCGGCAGCGCCACCAGTTTCGCGCCCGACTTCACCGCTTCGGCAATTAATTTTTCTGCTTCTAATAAATTTGCACTAATATTTGGACTTGATGCCATTTGAATGGCGGCACATTTACTCATGATAAGCCTCTTTAGAATTAAGTTGTTGGTGTAGCCAGGGGAATTGCGTTAGCTGCCCCCATGTTTTTTGCATTAAGCCTTCGTTTTCATGCAATGCAATCACTTGCGTATTTCCCCAAGGCCCCGTAATTTGATATTGCGAACCAAAGAAAAACCCTTCTTGATCGCGTCCTGTTAAGGTTTGGCCAACTAAGTTCATTATCTTTGCGACAATTGTACCAGCAATAGGCAACGCGTCAGCACTTTTAGGTGTCACATTCACGAAATAATTCACCTTTTCTGCCACAAAATCGGTGTCGCCCTTAAGATGAATTTTTGCTGGAATCGCATCGACAATCAAATTTTGCGTACTGGCTTTTCCTTGGAAAAAATCAAAATGCCCACTAATTGTGTTAAAGGTTAACCCTTCTTGATAGAGATCGCTAAAATCCAGTTGCAATCGCTTCAACCACTGCTCAAAAGCTAACATTCCCAAAATACGCCCAAACCCAGGTTCAATACTCAAGATACGCCCTTTCTTTAAATTGACCTCCGCCTGACCGCGCAGTGACGCTAAACTAAATTGTTGCGGCGAGCCAGGCCAATCTACATTGATATTTAGCTCACCGACTGTTTCGGAAATATCTTTGGTGAGGCCCAAATGTGAAAAAAGCTCGCCGGCTTTAAGTAACGTCACTTTGCCTCGCACCTCCGTTTGCAACACAGGCGCATGAAACCAATCGCCCGTGAGCTTCACGTTATGCGTAGGTGCTTGCAACGTCAAAGTTTTCAACGCGATACTGCTTGCCCTAGGCTCCGTTTCAAGGGTTAATTTTCCTAACTCACACGTCTGCCAAAACGTCTGCTGACTTTCTAAAAATAAGGTTGGCCAATTTGCAAAAGACGTAGCGGGCTGGGCGGGTGGCAAGACGTTATTCGTTTCATCGGCGGATTGTAATGGCTTAAAGAAGGCTAAATCAAATTTTTCAAGCATCAGCTTCAACGACGCATTTTGAGTGGTCTTATCTGGCAACGTCCATTGTATTTGCCCTTTTGCAAACGCACTCTCAATCTGGCCACGCCAAGTATGCGCTTCATGTTTTAAGGCTAAATCAAATTGACCTAGCGACGCGCTTTTCCATCGCGCATGATTGCTGTGCAGCGCTACCGTGCGCACCGTATTGGCGACATTGTCATTTTTTTCCATTGAACTAGGTACTTGCGTCAGTGCTAAGGTTAACCAATCTTGTAGTATCAAGGGCGACTGTACAATGGAAACGCTAAGGCCTTCACTGTCGGGCAGCGTCGCGTTGCCTTCGCCAAACCGTATCTCACCGCGTTGAAAACGCTTGTTTTTGGTGTCAATCATGAGTGCCATCTTGAGCTGCGAATTGTAATCGAGCATTAAGGGTACCCACGATTCGTCATCTAAAGTAAACAACAGGTTTAATGACGCTTTTTGCCATGCGGGCTTAAATAATTCACTGGGAAGATTAAGTGTCACGCCTTCGAGCATGGAGTCAATTTGTAGCGTCGCCGCGCCGTGCTCTTTTGGCAGAGAAAGTGTTAGCTGATACTCGCCGGCGCCTTCTATCCACGCTTTTTGCTGCGCGGAAGTGACGGGAAGCGGCAATTTTAATTGCGTAAAAATATCATTGACTGCCACGTTGCCATTGACATGAACGTGCGTTTGCTTGTCATTATTACTGAGTGCAATCTGTATTGGCTTCTTTAACGCCACGCCCGCTATCGGCTCACTAAAGACGCCTTGTTCAGTAAATTGCAACGTGCCATGTAATGCACTGAGCGGCAAATCTAGCGATTTGACTTTGAGTTTCGCTTGATGAAATTGCGCGGCACCCTTCACTTTCGCGGTGTAATTATCGTCTAAGGGAATGTGTAAGCCTAAATCCATTTGCGTGCGCCCTTGCGGCGTCACCGCGTTTAAAACCGCATCAAAGGGCGTATGCAATGGCGTATCTTGCATAAAGTGAAGTACATCACTTATTTCACCCTCTACGTCCCCATCAATGGACACATAATGGCTTTTGAGCATAGACGCAATAGTGACCTCTGCGGCTTTAATGTGCGCATTTTGGGCGTTCGCCTGTAAATTGACTTGCAAACTGTCTTGAAAAAAACGCACCGTTGCGTCTATATTCGTCAGCACAGGCCAGTTTGGCGCATAAAAAAGTTGCGCATCGTTTGCATCAAAAAGCACCTCAAAAACGCCCTGATTTTTTTCAAAAGGAAATTTTGCAGGATTCCCATAAAGCAAAAATTGCCCATTTTTAAGCTGCCCTTTTTCAAAAGCGCGATTAAGCCACGCCAACGTTTCTTTGCCTATCACGCCGGCGGGTAAATAATGCGGCGTTTGCGACGCATCATCTAGTGAGAAAGCTGTTTGTAAATCAATAAAATTCTCGCTTTCTTTGGAAAGTATCCATTTAACGCGACTGTCACTGTGAATATCCTTATTGTTTAATGTGACGTGTTCACTTGAAAAGCGCCACGCTTGAGGGGTTTGTTGCCATTTAAGACTTGTGGCCAGCGAAATAGCAGAAAACGACTCTGAAAATAAAGCCGGTATTGATACGGCTAATTTATCCGAATGCAATGCCAGCTCGCCAGCCAATTCATCGCCGTGCAAAAAGCCGTTGAGATGTTCAATGTGCAACTTTGATGTCACGTCATAAAAACCTACATCCTCAAACTCACTAGACAACGCGATTTTTTGCGCACCGGGTTGGACAAATACACGGATATTTTGTAATGCCCCCCCCAATTTGACTTGATTAAAATAAGCGGCGGATTTCTCTAAAGCCACAAAATGTAAAACGGGCATGAGCGCCGCGAGGTCGATTTTTTCTACGTTTAAAGCAAGGCTATTTTGTATTGGCGCGTGTTCGTTTAGCGTTACCGCCAGAGCGCCATCAAGATGGGTATCGGGCAGACTTAAATGTAGCGCGGGCAGCATAACCTGCCAAATGTCGTTTTCCTGATGCAATTGAAAATGACTTTGGACATCTTTAATGTGCAAATCAGGGTGCTGTGGGCGATTCAATCGGATTTGCGTGGCGTTGACTTGACCGTGAATGGCACTAATTTGCCCTTGTTTCCATGTAGCGAAGACATCAAGACTTGCATGGCCTGATAACACATTGAGTGAAAGCGGTAAAGGCAACATCGACATATCGGCTAAATTGATTTTCTTTGACGACACAAAAACACGACCTTCAATCTTTTGTGGATCTAACGTATTGCCCGTGAACGTCATCGACACGCGTAGCGGCTCAAGTTGCTTGGGGAGTTGTGCGAGCATATTGACGCGGTGCACATCGCCTTCGTTCATAATAGCAATATTGACCGGTGAGAGCTGACGCGGTGTTGCCTGCGTTTTTTCATCACGCCAGTGCATGGTACTTTGCAAAATTTGGTATTTTCTCCCTTGAAGTAGCCAAAGCGGCTCGCCTTCACTGGCTTTTAACCCTTCAATGCCTATCGTACCGTCGACATGACGAATAAAAGTGATGTTCGCGCCCAGTAGCGTAACAGTGGTACTGGCAAGTAAATTTTGTTGCTTAATAAGCTCCCACACATTGACGCCTAGACGAATTTCTTTGAGCTGAATTTTTTCATCAGCAACATCTATTTGCAAAAGTTGTATTTGAGGCGTCACGCCACGCCATTTCGCACGCAGTCGCCCAATTTTCACGGGAACACTGAGTGTTTCACTTAACTGATTTTCTAATGCCGCTTTGTAGTGCGCAATGCTTGCGAGCACAAAATGCCCGCCCACTAAAACAC
>DPKY01000161.1 GCA_003542275.1 Methylococcaceae bacterium
TGTTTTGTAATAATTCCATTGTGACCGTCGAGCGGCTACTTGCCGCCGCGTTGCCTTGCATGAGTCGCTCCATGTAACGCGCGAGCAAATCGACTTCTAAATTGACCCGTGTACCCACGGTGGCGTGATTGAGTGTCGTTTCACTGAGCGTGTGCGGCACGATATTGACATCAAACAACGCACCGTTGACATGATTGACGGTTAAACTAATGCCATCAATGCAAATTGACCCTTTTTGTGCGATATATTTGGCCAGTTCATCGGGGGCTTTGAGCGTGAAGCGAATGGACCGCCCATCGTTTGTTTTTTCGACGACGTGACCAATGCCGTCGACGTGACCGCTGACAATATGGCCGCCTAGTCGCGTGTTTGGGGTGAGCGCGAGTTCTAAATTCACCGCATCGCCAATGCGAGCCTGCGCTAAACTGGTGCGTGAGAGTGTTTCATTGGACACATCTGCACTAAAAAAATCGGCCCCAAGTGCGATAGCGGTCAAGCAAACGCCGTTAACAGCGATGCTATCGCCCAGCGCAACGCCCTCAAGTGGCAATTTTCCCGTCTGCAAGGTCAAACGCACATCGCCCCCGCGCGACTCAATACCGGTAATTTTTCCAACAGCCAAAATAATTCCTGTAAACATACGCCTCTTAAAAAACTTGTTAATGTTGTCACTGCAATAGGTTGCGTATTATAGACAAATTTGCCATTTAAACATTAAAACCTCGCCAACGCCGCGCGAACACAGCGCAAAATACCGTAGCTGTATTTTTCATCTAACGCCTCATAAACCAGTTTAATTGAATTTTTATAGGCATCGGGTAATTGAGCAATCGCGATGTTAATGGCTTGAATCTCTTCATCGCAGAGTTCAATAACATCACTGAGCGCCAGCGTTTTTTGTGCAATGCCTTCGGCTAAGTGCGCGTAAATGGTGGTTTCTTGAAGTTGTCGGAGGCTGGCAAGCGTTGGCACATCATACCCCAATTGAAATAATCGAATAGAGAGTGCGCTACTGCTCATGGTGTCGTCACCAAGGAGAGTGAATGTGTGTACAATGTGCAGAAAATCAGCGCCATACGCCTGCAATTTATGCTCGCCAATCCCAGAAAGACTGCCCATCTCCAGCAGCGAGCGAGGCTTTTCATCTACCATGGCCATCAACGTCGCATCATGAAAAATCATATAAGGCGCAATGCCTTGACGCTCAGCTAATGTGCGGCGCTTTGCACACAGCGCCTCCCAAAAACGTGATTTGAGGTCACTGTCTACATGGGCTTTTTTCACTATTTTAGCGGCGCGAGGCGTTTTTGTGGGGCGCGTTTCATGGCGGAGCATGAGGCGCTCTTCACCACGCAATACGGGGCGACTTTTTGGCGTGAGCTGAAGCGTATTAAAATACTCAAAATCCACCGTCACTAAATTGCGCACGATGAGTTGCCGAAAAACCGAGTGCCATTGCGTTTCATCTAAGGCTTTGCCAATGCCAAAGGTGGATTGTTTATCATGATTAAATTGGCGCACACGCTCTGTTTCAATGCCGTGCAGGACGTCAATTAAATATGCCACGCCAAAGCGCTGGCCAGTGCGAAAAATACACGACAGTGCCTGTTGCGCCGCTAGCGTACCATCCCATGTCTGCGCGGGGTCTAGGCACGCATCACAGTTGCCACACGTTGAACGCGCACTTTCCCCAAAGTACTCAAGGAGTGTTTGCCTGCGGCAATGGACTTGCTCACAGAGCGCGAGCATGGCATCGAGTTTATAATTTTCAAGCCGTTTGTGTGCGTCATCTGCTTCAGAGAGCGCAATCCAGCGCCGCAAAATCACAATATCTTGCAAACCATACGCCATCCACGCATTGGAAAATTGCCCATCGCGCCCTGCACGGCCGGTTTCTTGATAATAGGCTTCAATGCTTTTGGGCAAATCCAAATGCGCCACAAAACGCACATTAGGCTTATCAATGCCCATACCAAACGCAATGGTGGCCACGATAATAATATTGTCTTGCATGAGAAACTCATGTTGATTTCTCTGACGTTCTTCAGCGGACAAGCCCGCGTGATAGGGCAGGGCATGGAGGCCTTTTTCACAGAGCCACTGGGCCACCGCCTCCACTTTTTTGCGCGATAAACAATACACAATGCCCACGTCACCAGCGTGATGTTTGTGGATAAAATCAAAGAGTTGATGGCGTTCACTGTGATTTTTTTGGGCTTGTTTTTGCACGATAGTGTAGCGGATATTGGGGCGGTCAAAACCACTGACGTACAGCGGTGCGTGCGTGAGATGAAGTCGTTGTTGAATTTCAAGGCGTGTGCGCTCGTCGGCCGTTGCAGTGAGTGCGATGCGAGGAATAGTGGGAAATTGTTCGTGCAGCACGGACAAATTCAAATAATCAACACGAAAATCATGCCCCCATTGCGACACGCAATGTGCTTCATCAATGGCAAAAAGTGAAATTGACAGTGTTTTTAAAAATGCCTGCGTGGCGCTGAGTGCAAGACGCTCGGGCGCGAGGTAGAGTAAATCAATTTCACCCTGTTTGAGTTTGTATTCTACCTCTTGTGTTTGTTGACGGGTGAGGGTGGAATTGAGAAAAGCCGCGCGAATGCCCAGTTGCTCAAGGGTATTGACCTGATCTTGCATGAGCGCAATTAAGGGAGAGATAACAATACCCACGCCCTCGCGCACCAATGCGGGAATTTGATAACACAAGGACTTCCCGCCACCCGTTGGCATTAACACCAGCGCATCTTGTCCCGCGATGACCCCTTCGATAATGGCGGCTTGTTGCCCGCGAAATTGCGGGTAGCCAAACACGGTATTTAAAATGTGAAGCGCGTCGCTCAATGTGGCTGTGCGGGTGGGTGAGTAAGGGGAAAAAGCAAGCGAAAACGCGTGCCTTTTTGCAAAGTGGATTGAAGAATAATATGCCCGCGTGAGTGATGCACAATACCACTGACAACCGACAAACCAAGCCCCGTGCCTTCGCCAACTTCTTTTGTGGTAAAAAAGGGATCAAAAATGCGTTTAATCACCTCCTCGTCCATACCTTGCCCCGCATCGGCAATACACAATTCTATGAAATCGCCTGAAATGGTCGCTAAACACGCATTGCATTGGCCCTGTACATGATGCACCAAATTAACATCAACGTCGATTTTTCCTGAACTGGCGCTGTACGCTATCGCATCGCGGGCATTGACGAGCAAATTGATTAACACTTGCTG
>DPKY01000277.1 GCA_003542275.1 Methylococcaceae bacterium
TGTCATCGAAGCCGTTTTGCACGGTGAAGATATTGGCACACATTTTCTGCCCGACATAGAGCCGCTGCTTGCTCGCAAACGCTGGCTGGCCGGTCAACTGCAGGTCAAAGGCCAGCTAATTCTTGATGACGGTGCGGTGGCGATGCTCAAACATAACGGAAAAAGTTTGCTGGCGGTAGGTGTAAAATGGGCAACGGGACACTTTGAGCGGGGGGAGTTGGTGTCGTGTTTAGATCAAAATGGCGTAGAAATTGCGCGAGGACTCGTCAACTACGGTAGTTTCGAAACGCAAAAAATTGCTGGAAAAAGCAGCGCTGAATTTCAGACATTACTCGGTTATGCTGACGATTTAGAACTGATACACCGTGACAATCTCGTGTTAATTTAAAACATGAAGTCCGTTGATATATTAGGGTACTTCGCTGCCACGCTAACTACCCTCTCCTTTTTGCCTCAAGCACTTTTAACACTACGCACACGCGATACAGCCGCCCTCTCCCTGACGATGTACAGCGCCTTTACGCTGGGTGTATTTTGCTGGCTCATTTACGGCATTTATACACAAAACAATGTTATTGTCTTCGCTAACAGCATCACTTTTGTATTAGCGTCGCTGATTTTAGGCTTTAAGCTCTACAACACTTTCTTTGCGCACGCACTCTCTCACAGCCGTGCATTAAAGGCGCGAAACCGACCACGCAGACGCAAAAAGAAAAGTCGCTATAGCTAACACACAATACACCGTCAGCATGACGCTACGAAAAATCCAAAACCAAAGCCGCGACTAAGTCTGCACGTGGTCGCTCTTTGATTTTTTACAATGGACGATGTTCTCACTCAAATTAGATTCAAACTACCTCAAGCATCGCATTCAACGCTTCTTTTGCAAGTTTAGCGTCTTTTTCTGACACAGAAATTTGATTAACAATATGCCCTGCCACTAAATTCTCCAGCACCCATACGAGATGTTGGGGGTCTGTTCTAAACATCGTTGAACACATACACAACATCGGTGACATAAAATGCACATTTTTACCTTGTGCTTGGCATTCTTCGTGAAGACGATTCACCAAATTCAATTCCGTTGCTACCAACCAGCGACTTCCCGCTTCCGATGCGCGAACGGTTTTTAAAATAAATTCTGTTGAGCCAACATAATCGGCTTTTTGACACACCTCAAAACACGACTCAGGATGCGCAATAATTTTCGTTTCAGGATGCTGCGCCAAAAAATTATCAATGTGCTCGGGCTTAAACATTTGATGTACTGAGCAAAAACCGTCCCATAAAATCATTTTTGCACGTTGAATTTGCTCAACACTCAGCCCACCCATCGGTTGCGTGAAATCCCAAACGACCATCTCTTCTAAAGGGATCCCCATGCGATACGCCGTATTGCGTCCAAGATGCTGATCAGGGAAAAACAACACTTTTTCTCGACGCGCAAAACTCCACTCCAAAATTTTCTGTGCATTAGAAGAGGTACACACAATGCCGCCATGCTCGCCACAAAACGCTTTTAAATCTGCCGCAGAGTTGATATACGTCACCGGTGTCACGGCATTTTCAACGTCTAGCACCTGCGCAAGCTCACGCCAACACTGATTGACTTTCATTAAATTGGCCATATCCGCCATCGAGCAACCGGCCGCCAAATCGGGCAAAATAGCCTTTTGCTCAGGTCGAGAAAGAATATCGGCCACTTCTGCCATAAAATGTACACCACAAAAAACAATATATTCCGCCGTTGACTGCGCGGCATCTTTTGAGAGTTTGAGTGAATCACCTGAAAAATCTGCGTGTTTAAACACTTCATTGCGCTGATAATGATGCCCTAAAATGACACAACGCTCACCTAATACGGCTTTTGCGGCTACAATTCGTTCATCACATTCTTCATCGCTTAACGCGGCATAATCATAAATGGGTAATGTCATGGTATATAAACTCGTTGTTTAAAAATAAAAGGGAGAATGGGGAAATTTATTCATCACTGTAGGAACTATAGCGACTAGGGTCGGCGCAATTTTGAAAACGTGAATACTGCCCTTGGAACATTAAGCGCACCATACCCAGCGGGCCATTTCGCTGCTTTCCAATAATCAATTCTGCGGTGCCCTTGTCGGGACTGTTTTCATTATAAACTTCATCTCGATAAATAAATAAAATCAAATCAGCATCTTGTTCAATGGCTCCCGAATCACGCAAATCCGACATAACGGGGCGTCTATTGGTGCGTTGCTCTAAGTTACGATTGAGCTGTGAGAGTGCAATCACGGGCACATTCAGTTCTTTAGCCAACGCTTTTAAACCACGCGAAATATCTGAAATTTGCTGCACACGGTTCTCGCCGCTGGTGGGTGATTGCATGAGTTGCAAATAATCCACTACAACAAGGCCTAACTCACCATGCTCACGCGCCAGCCGTCTTGATCTGGCTCGAATCTCACTTGGCGAGAGCGCTGCGGTGTCATCAATGAAAATTTTTGTGCTATTGAGCATCGTCAGCGCCGTGGTGAGCCGTGGCCAATCATTGTCGTCTAAATCCCCCGAGCGCACACGCTGTTGTTCAATACCGCCAAGCGAGGACATCATACGCATGACAATCGCATCGCCAGGCATCTCTAAACTAAACACCGCAACGGGCTTTTGACCTTTGATCGCAAAATTTTCGGCAATGTTCATGGCCACCGTTGTTTTTCCCATCGAAGGACGACCGGCAACAATGATTAAATCCGCCGGTTGCAAACCCGATGTCAGTGCATCTAACGCATCAAATCCCGTTGATGCGCCCGTAATGGCGCCTTGATTTCTCGACAGTGCCTCAATTTTATCAATGGTCTTCTTCGCCAATGCTCGAATACCTACAAAACCGGAGTCGCTGGCTTTATGATTTTGCTCGGCAATTTTGAACACTTGCTGCTCGGCAATTTCAAGCAACTCTTCAGTCGAACGCCCTTCGGATTGATACACAGAGCTTGCAATGCTGGTACCTGCTTGGACAAGCTGACGCAAAATAGATTTATCGCGCACGATATTGGCGTACGCATCGACATTGGTCGCGCAAGGGGTATCTTTAGATAAGACAATTAGATAAGACAGCCCCCCCACCGCGTCTAAATCACCAAGG
>DPKY01000062.1:0-865 GCA_003542275.1 Methylococcaceae bacterium
TCCAAGAAGCGAGCAGTGGTGAGGAAGCCATCGCTTTGGTGGAAAGTGAATTGCCTGATTTTTGCACAATGGATATCAATATGCCCGGTATGCTCGGCACGGAGGCGGCAAAGCAAATTCTTTGCGCTCATCCCGAAATGCGCCTTGTTATTTTTTCAGCCAATGTTCAAGAATCATATCAAAACGAAGCGCGTGATTTGGGGACAATTTTAGTGCCTAAACCCGTCACGCAAGCCTCTGTTGGTCTCGCTCTTGATTACTTTTTAAACGCGTGATGTGATGAAAACCTTGAACAAACGTCATTTTGAGAAATTAGCGAAAATTATCAATCGAGGAACGGGACGCGCTGTACAGGGTTTTTATGAAGTGATTGGTGAGCGACAACCTTATTGGCTTGAGAAATCGGCTGTGAGTATTGACTCACTGCAACTGAGCGCGAGCCATTATGGTGTTGTGGCACAAGAATTTGATGGGCCTTTTAGCGCGAAAGTCTTGTTGCTTTTCACTGCACAAAGCGTGCAGCGAGTACTGCGCAAAGTGCTTGGCGAGGAAATGGACGCGCAGGGCTTGAGTGACGTAGAGTCTGAGGTGATGCGCGAGATGGGCAATATCATGGTAAATGGGTGTTTATCGGCCATTGCTGACCAGCTGCACATTTTACTCGAAAGCACGGTCACGCATTATCATCAATTTGAAAACAGTGACATTGTCGCGCTGATTGAAAATGATGCGCAAGTGAGTAATGTGCTGGTAACACAAGTGAATTTGATGGTGAGTGGCGTGACGCTTGAGGGCGGCAAATTGTTCATGTTGCTCAATGAAAATTCAACGCAAGGCATTGCTGAGAAAATTGACGCGTTACTTC
>DPKY01000062.1:898-1504 GCA_003542275.1 Methylococcaceae bacterium
GTTACTGGGGTAACACTATTTTTTGGCCTTTTGGGTATCATTTTTTATGAATAACCGATTGTTGCAGCGTTTTTGTTTACTTGCTCTCATCGCCTTGCAGAGCACTTGCTTGCTCGCTAGCGACACGATAGAACTGCCCGACATGGGGGATTCTTCAGGGACGCTCATTAGCCCACAAGAAGAAAAACAATTAGGCGACGCATTTTTTCGCAGCTTGCATCAGCAAGTGAGCATCAATCAAGACAGTGAAATTCAACAATATATCCAAAATATTGGTGAAAAATTAGTGTCAAATAGCGATGCTCCCGCGTATCCATTCCATTTTTTTGTCGTGATGGAAAATGCGATCAACGCATTTGCTGGGCCGGGCGGGTATATTGGGGTGAATTCGGGTTTAATTGTGATGACAGAAGCGGAAAGTGAGTTGGCTTCTGTGATGGCGCACGAAATTGCACACGTCACACAGCGTCACTTGTATCGCTCTTATGAATCCAGTTCGCGTTTGTCCATTCCTATGATGGCCGCCACACTGGGTGCGATTTTATTGGGTACCCAGTCTGGCGCGGCAGGGCAGGCGGCGATTATGGCAATTCAAGCGGGCAGCCC
>DPKY01000062.1:1519-3232 GCA_003542275.1 Methylococcaceae bacterium
GTCCAGTTTCAGCTTAATTTTACACGCGAACACGAAGAAGAAGCTGACCGTGTTGGGATGCAAACCTTGTCAAAATCGGTTTTTGACCCACGCAGTATGCCCACCTTTTTTGAACGCCTGCAACAGTCTACGCGCTACGTTGGACAGAATGTGCCCGAATTTTTACGCACGCACCCTGTTACTGCATCGCGTATTTCCGATTCGCGGGGCCGCGCTGATCATTATCCCTATAAACAATACCCCGATTCGCTGACGTATCAGCTGATCAAAACAAAATTACAGGTGTTATTGAACGCAGATAACGAGGAAACACGCACGCTCATGCAAGCAAGGCTCACTCAAGGTCTTCCCGAACAACGCACCGTCGCCCTGTACGGACTAGGGTTGGTGGCGCTCAAAACACAAAACTTTGCACAAGCAGAAATGACTTTTCAAGGTTTAGTCAAGCAATTTCCAGAGCAACCGCATTACGCCACTGCACTGGCGCGAACAGCACTGGAGGCGAGCAATTATCCATTAGCCATTGAGCGTTTCCAAAAATTAACCGGTCAATTTCCTGAAAATGATGCCATTAAAATGGAATACGTTGAGGCTTTACTCAAAGCGGGGGAGCCTTCTCGCGCAAAATCGGTGTTGGTATCGCTCTCCCCCAAAACACAAAGCCTCCCACTCTACGCGCAGCACTTAGCGCAGGTGTACGGTGACCTACATCAACCCGCTGAATCGCATCGTTATTTAGCCGATTACTATTTTGCGATGGGAGAAACCCAACAAGCCATTTTGCAAATTCGTCTAGCCCAACAAATACGCAACATCAGTCCTCAATTAGTTGCCATTTTAAATGAAAAATTAGCTTTCTTATTGGCAACCGATGAGCAAGAAAGACGACGGTAGCGTTGATTTAATCGTTCACACCCACCCATGAATCGTTAAAACCTGACGATTTTTTGACTTTATTGGCATAGGCATTGGCTTCACCTTTGGTTTTAAAGCCCGTCACTTTTAAACGATAGCGCGTACCCGCGTCATTGACATCAACAGGCGCCACTTCAACGGGAATGCCTTGTTGACGTAGCTCAGCGGCTTTACTTTGTGCGAACCATTCTTGCTGATACGACACGACATTCACAGAAAATTTCCCTGCTGAGGCAGGTTTTGGCTCGGCAATAGCGGTTTCTGCAATTTCTCTGTGTGGTTTATGTGACGCTTGATGTTTTTCACCCTTTTCTTTTTCACGGCCAAACGCCATGCCGCGCGTCATCCGGCCGGTATATGGGGATTCTTTTAAAATAGAATCAAACGTTTCTACCTTAACGGGCGTCGCTGACGCGTCACTTTGTTGACTGGTGGCTTGCGTTTTTGCCGACTCTTTAGTGCTTTCTGTCGGTTTTGCTGATTCAGCGGGTTTTTCAGGCGCTTTTTTGGCCGTCTCCGCTAATTCTGGCATGACGGGGTTGAGTTCGGGAATCACCGCTGGCGCGACGTCTTCAATTTTAGGCTTTTCGCTAGACGCTTTGCTATTGAGTAAATTCACGGGGGAATCGTTTTTTTCCACCTTGGGCGCTTTTGATTCCGTAGTTGGTTTAGCGTCTTCTTTTGCTTTTTCCGCTTTTTCTTTGCCTTTTGAGCTGTGTTTAGCGTCGTCTTTTTCTTTTTTCACCTCCGCTTTTGCTTCTGGTTTTGCAACAACCGGCTCGGTTACAGGCGGTAATG
>DPKY01000032.1 GCA_003542275.1 Methylococcaceae bacterium
CAAACACACCTCTCCCTCAATAGCGCAAGGGGCATATAGCGCGGCAGGATTTGGAATTTAGAGATGAGGTAAAAGGCAATTTTTTGCTATAATGGTGGTCTAAATTATTGACGTTTTCACTTCGTATTATTTTCATGCTCTCTTTCTCATCGGTTTCTGTTACAGCCACTGCACGGCTACACATGGGTTTTTTAGATTTAAGCGGGGCGCTACAGCGGCATTTTGGCAGTCTTGGCGTCGCCTTAAATGAACCCCTTACCCGCCTCACCTTCACCCGCGTAGCGCAACGTCAAATCAGTGGCATAAAAAATGTGAGAATTGACCCGTATCTCACCCGCTTTTGCGAAACATTTGATGTCTCTGATGCTCTCCACATTGACGTCACACAAGCCATTCCTTCACACGTTGGCTTAGGCTCAGGCACGCAACTTGCCATCGCGCTAGGGGCGGGATTGAATGCGTTTTATGACTTGAAATTGAGTGTGCGTGACATTGCTGCCGTGATGGATCGGGGGTTACGCTCGGGCATTGGCATTGCCATTTTTGAGCAAGGGGGTTTTGTTGTTGACGGTGGACGCGGTGAAAATACGCTCACGCCGCCCATGCTTGCACGTTTTAATGTACCAGATACATGGCGATTTATTCTCGTTTTTGACCAGCGTGGCCAAGGTTTGCATGGCACAGCAGAAATTGAAGCGTTTAAAAATCTCCCGCCCTTTCCCCGTACACAGGCTGAGCGCTTGAGTTATTTAATGTTAATGCAAGCGCTGCCGGCAATTGCCGAAGGTGATTTGACACGTTTTGGCGAAGTCATTACCGAACTGCAACGCACCGTTGGCGAGCATTTTTCACCGGCACAGGGCGGCATTTTCACCAGCAAAGAGGTTGCACAAGCAATGCACTTTTTTCAACAACAAGGCGCGGTTGCTATTGGTCAAACATCGTGGGGGCCAACAGGTTTTTGTCTTGTCGAAGACGAGGATATCGCGGTAGCTTTTGTCAAACGCGCACAAACACGTTTTGCCTCCACGCCACTCACCTTTAACATCGTGAGCGCGAGAAATCATGGTGGTGAGATTCGCTTCACTTAAACAAGCCTAATGACTTGAGAGAACTTATTGATATGTTAAGAATTGGACAAGGTTACGATGTACACCGTTTTAATGACGGTAACGAAATCATTTTAGGGGGTGTTAAAATCCCTTATGAACGTGGACTTGAGGCCCACTCCGATGGCGATGTGGTCTTGCACGCGCTTTGCGATGCGCTGCTTGGTGCATTAGCGATGGGGGATATTGGCAAACATTTTCCAGATACTGATGCACAGTTTAAAGGCGCCGATAGCCGTGTGTTACTTCGTCATGTTTATGGATTAGTGAAAGAAAAACAGTATCGTTTAGGAAATGCAGACATCACCATTATTGCCCAAGCCCCTAAAATGCTTCCTTACACAGAGAAAATGTGTCGCAATATAGCGGAAGATTTGGGCGTGCAACGTGAGCAAATCAACGTCAAAGCAACAACAACGGAAAAATTAGGATTTGAAGGCCGCAAAGAAGGCATTGCTGTGCAGGCTATTGTGTTACTTACAAAACATCATGAATAAAGCGCTGGGGTGAATAGCATCGATAAAAATTGCTGTAATCTAGCCCAAATTACAGCAATTCGTTGTCACTTTGTACCCAACTAGCCAAGAATTGCGCTGGCATTAGCGAGGTAGCTTTGAAGCCCCACGAGGTTAATGGCACCCGTTGTCGCATCAATATTGACCGCTGATGTTTGACCGTGGGCAATTTCTGTCCACACGCCATCATTGTTGTCATCACGAAACACATCAAAGCGATAATCGCCCGCCGTGCCAACAGCTTGCGTTTGCGTAATATACGCCACATTGTCCAATGCCGTTTTCGTCAGCACAGCCGTTTGAGCCAGAGCGTCGCCATGATGATTGTTAAGCCCTGTGGTGTCTGCGGTGACAGTACCGTCTGCGTTGACCGTGAATTTTTGTTGAAAAAGTCGTGCATCAGCAACTTTTGCCACCTGAATATCAAAATTTTTCACATACTGCTCATCACCGTCTTTATCGCTGTAAATACGCGTTGATACGACATTGCTATCACTGTTTGTTTGCTCAACGCTCAAGACCGCTTGCACATTTTTGTCATTGATGCCCACCGTGGTTTTAAATGTCGAGGTGGTTAAATCTATGGCTTTTGAGCGTGTATTTTCCACTTCGCTCATGCTTTGCACAGTGGATAAATCGCTGCTAAACGTAAACGTGTAATTATCGGTATGAAAATCGCCACCTTTACCGTGCCCTGAAAAGGCATGATCATTTTGTTTTGCTAAAGACAATGGCGCTGCTGCGCCTTTTGCATTATTGCTGTGTGCTCCTTTTTCGTTATATTTAGACTTTGGCATAAAAAACTCCTAGGTGATGTAAGAAATAAACATGGGAAAATATCCCACTCGCGGAAAATAATATGTGGGATATTTTCCCATGTCAATAATTTTCTGCAGCTACTAAGAAAAATGTCAAGATTTAAGCAGAATCAATCTCATCGCCTGCCTTGATAAATCAGGCGATAGGGTCGATTTTTTTATTTCAACATTAAAATATTGCGTAAATTGCCGATAGAGCGAAAAACGGATTGATGTGAAAATTTATCTAAAACAAAACGCTAAAGTACACTACACTACTGAAAATATAAAAAACGCGATATTTTGCGCTACCTTTAACACACTGTGCCTAATGAATGATTTATGAAAATTAATATGCCCGTAACAAATAATGAAATTGTCATGAAGAATGGCAGCATTCTGGTTACACGAACGGATTTGCAAGGTAAAATTCTTTACGCTAATGATGAGTTTTTGAAGATAAGTGGCTATACTCGCGCTGAAATTATTGGTAAAGACCATAATATTATTCGCCACCCAGATATGCCCCCCGAGCTCTTTGATGATTTGTGGAAAACGGTCAAAGCCATGCGTCCATGGGCTGGCGTTATCAAAAATCGGGCGAAATCAGGCGACTTTTATTGGGTTCATGCCAATATTATCCCACAGTTTGAAAAAGGAAAATTAGTTGGCTATCTCTCCGTACGCTACGAACCCAAGCAAGCCGAGTTAGCGCAGGCTCAAACGTTGTATCGTGACGTTAAAAATAAAACCAAAACGTTCAATCCAACCGGTGTGAAAGCGTTATTGAGATACGTCTGTGATTTTTCAATTTGGACAAAAACGTCCTTTACACTGCTTGCCTTCTCAGTGCCAACGGCCACATTAAGTTATCAATACTACCAAGCGGGGAATTATCTGGCCCTTGGCGGCATCGTTTTTGCCGCAACGACAGGGGCATTGATTAACGTGAGCATCATTAACGAATTCAATAAGACGTTAGACAAAAGCGTGGGTATTTTTTACCGTTTATCGGGCAAGAGCTTTGGAAATAAATTTGATTTGAAAAAAAGCGGCGTGATTGGCGATTTTTATCGCGGCTTGTTTTCGATGGACGTGAGTTTGAGTTTGGATATTGCCGAATCAAAACGCCTTCATGCCGAGTCACTTCGCATTAACAATGCCTTAGACAATGTACATTCGGCGGTTTTAGTGGCGGATAATAATTTCGATATTATCTACATCAACGAAAGTGCTAAATCACTCTTTAAAAATGCAGAAAGTGATATCAAAACGCAATTACCGCATTTTGACGTAGAAGCACTGCTGGGTGCGAATATGGTTTTATTCAATATTTTATCGCCCGAGGCACAACGCAAAAAAATGCAAGGACTCACCGAATTTTTCACTGAAGAGCACGTTATTGCAGGTCGTCACCTTAGCGTGATTACCAATCCTGTGCTGGATAAAAGCGGTGAGCGTTTAGGTTTTGTTGCCGAGTGGGTCGATAAAACCATTGAAGTGCGTGCTATTCAAGAAATTTCGGACATTGTACAAGCCGCCGCGCAAGGCAACTTTGATCGACGCATTAACGAAACAGACCGCGACGGGTTTATTTTGGAATTGATTAAAAATATCAACAAACTCATCAATACCAGCTCAGTTGGCTTAAATGAGGTAGCGCGTGTACTGGATGCTCTCTCGCGCGGCGATTTAACCAAAACCATTAGCAATAACTATTTTGGTATGTTTGGTCAACTCAAAGATGACGCGAACTCAACAGTGGAAAAATTGCGCGAGGTGATCTATCAAATTCAAGTCGCCACGGGAACGATTAACACCAGTGCGAAAGAAATTGCCTCTGGCAATAATGATTTATCGCATCGCACTGAAAAACAAGCAGCCAGCCTAGAGCAAACAGCGGCTAGTATGCAGGAGTTAACCTCAACGGTACAAAATAACAGTGAGAATGCACAACACGCTAATTTACTGGCTGCGGGCGCTTCAGATATTGCTAGTCAAGGCGTTCTAGTGGTGCGTCAAGTCGTCAAAACGATGGACGATATTACCGAGGCGTCCAGAAAAATTGTCGACATCATTTCTGTCATTGATGGCATTGCGTTTCAAACCAACATTCTCGCCCTCAATGCCGCCGTTGAAGCAGCGCGAGCGGGCGAACAAGGGCGCGGATTTGCTGTTGTCGCCAGTGAGGTACGCAATCTTGCGCAACGCGCTGCAGCGGCGGCGGGCGAAATTAAAAACCTCATTGGGGATTCGGCAGAAAAAGTGGAAGACGGCACGCAATTGGTTGCAAAAGCGGGTAAAACCATGGAGGAAATCGTACAAGCCATTGAAAATGTAACAACCATTATGTCGGAAATCAGCTCAGCTTCAACAGAGCAAACAATGGGCATAGAGCAAATTAACAATGCGATTGGCCAAATGGATGACGTCACGCAACAAAATGCTGCACTGGTTGAGCAAGCCGCTGCCGCCGCTGAAACCTTAGAAGATCAAGCGCAAAGTTTAGCGACGACAGTGAGATACTTTGAATTGTAATGCCGCGTTGCTTTCTTAGCGTTGTGCTGTGGTTGTGCCTCACGGCGACAGCGTTTGCGAACAATTTCGCCGCAGAAGTGAAACATATCGACGTGAGCCGTCAAGATGGGTATTATTTTTTGGCCGCTGATTTGGAATACCATCTCAGCACGCAAGCTAAAGAAGCCCTCCACAACGGCGTGCCGCTGTTTTGGCAGGTGAAAGTACGTCTAAAACAAGTACATACTTATTGGTGGGATAAAATTTTATTAAAATACACCTTGCGCTACCAACTGCAATATCATGCGCTATTGAATATGTATAGGGTGAAAAACGACAATACGGGGGACGTGCGTAATTTTTCAACCCTCTCTGCCGCACTTGACAGTATGGCAATCATTCGTGGTTTACCACTGGTGAGTGCAAACAATGTGCATCCCACGCAGTCCTACGCGGTGGCAATCAAAATTCTTTTTCAAAAAGATCAACTGCCTCTGCCACTACAAATGCAAATCATTGCTAATCCGCAGTGGCAATTATCCAGTGGTTGGACGGATTGGGCATTTAATGCCCGATAAAGTGTTGTCTTAATTGCGAGGGAGCGGCAAGGCAATGCAGCGGTTTGTAGTCATAAAGCGCCTGTGCGTCATGTGAACCACTTGCTACGCCAACGGATGCTACCCCCGCATTGAGTGCCATTTGCAAATCATGCGTCGAGTCCCCTACCATCAGTGTACGCGATGGCGGCACATTGAGGTGCGCCATAATCTCTTCAAGCATTTTTGGATGCGGTTTTGATTGCGTCTCATCTGCGCAACGCGTTATGGAAAATAAGTCCGCTGTCCCTGTCGCGCGTAAAGCCTCATCTAAACCTTCGCGTGTTTTACCTGTTGCAATGGCTAATTGATAGCCTTGATTTTTTAACGCTTCAAGCATTTCGTAAACGCCAGTAAATAAATCATCTCGACTCATTTTCTTTGAAAAATAAGCCGTTTCATAGCGTTCAACTAACGCGTGAACTTCCTCTTCATTGGCATCAGGAAATAATGCGGCAATGGCTTTTTCAATGCTGAGGCCGATAACATCTTTTGCTAATTGATAATCTGGAGTGGGATGACGTGTTTCATTAGCGGCATTTTGCAAACACCGCGCAATCCAGTCAATTGAATCGACTAATGTACCGTCCCAATCGAAAATAATTAAATCAAAGCGGTTTTTCATTTTGTAATAAAATCTCAAGTTGTGGGGGAAGTGGCGCGTGAATTTTCATTGCCACCCCTGTTGTAGGATGCAAAAAATGCAATGTTTTTGCGTGTAAAAACATACGCTTATAACCTTTTTGTTTAAAAAACAAATTCGTGTCATCTTGGCCGTAGCGTTCATCACCAATAATGGGATGCCCAAGGTGTAGCGCATGGACACGAATTTGATGGGTGCGCCCTGTTTTAGGTGCCGCTTCAACGAGCGTGGCGATGTCAAAACATTTTAAACGGGTAAAGGTTGTCTGAGCTTCTTTGCCGTGTGCGCTAATGGACACCATACGCTCACCACTCTTGGCGTTATTTTTAAGCAAGGGGGCATTGACCACAAATTTTTGTTTTTTCCATTGCCCAGCTAGCAGCGCAATATAGGTTTTTTGTACTTGATTATCGCGGAAAATCGTATGAAACGCGCGTAGCGCACTGCGTTTTTTCGCAATAACAAGGCAACCTGAGGTGTCTTTATCTAAGCGATGCACCAATTCTAAAAAATGTGCGTCAGGACGCAGTAAACGTAAGCCTTCAATAATGCCTGAACTCACGCCACTGCCACCATGCACAGCAAAGCCTGCGGGTTTGTTGATAATTAAAAATCCCTCATCTTCGTATAAAACGCTCTGCTCAAGGGCTTGCTTTAAATTGGGCGCCACAAACACCGCCTCAGTGCGCTCGGCGAGTCGCATAGGTGGAATGCGAACGCTATCGCCAGTCACTAAACGATAGCTCACGTCCACACGCCCTTTATTGACGCGCACCTCGCCTTTGCGCACAATGCGATAAATATGGCTTTTTGGCACGCCTTTTAAGCGGGTAATTAAAAAATTATCCAGCCTTTGTCCGTGATGTTCTTCAGTAATTTCCACCTGCACCACTTGTGTGGGCGGTGGCAACGGTTGTCCTTGAGTTGGATTCATGAATGCGTGAAAAGAATTAAGTTAAATTTACCGTACCGTGTACAATGTTGCGCTTTTTTGTAAAATAGTAGAAAACGAAAATTGACTAAAAGAACTGCCCATTTTAATTGCAATGCAAAAAAAGCGTTAATTTATCTTACAAGGCAAGTGAACTTCAAATTGAAGTCAAACCGTAAGATTGTTATAGTGGAAGCGTTTTAGTCAAACTGCCTAGGAAATCACCAATCATTCGTCCACAAACTCCTTAAATTTTGGTGATGATTAAAATAGCGATTTTGAGACGCTCTAAAGCTCATTACGAATTTCGGGTTTCTCGTTCGACCCACGATGAACGAGTTTCAACAACTTGCGCTGACCTTTCGCTTAACTTGCCTGAAGGATTTATCTACCCGCACCGCCTCGTTTTCTAAATTGTAACGAGCCTATTATGACACGTCGCCTAGATAAACAATTGCTTTAGCGTTTAAGTTTCCCTGCTACCACGCAAATGAAATGCAGCGCAGGTCACATTACAGGATATATTGCATGAAAAGAATGCTAATCAATGC
>DPKY01000050.1 GCA_003542275.1 Methylococcaceae bacterium
GCACCATTATTGGTGAAGGGGGCAGTGGTGGCGCATTAGCAATTGGCGTAGGCGACCGTTTGATTATGCTTGAATACAGCACTTATTCGGTGATTTCGCCTGAAGGTTGTGCCTCTATTTTTTGGAAAAGCCCCGATAAATTACAACTTGCCGCCGAAGCGATGGGCATTACCGCTGATAGAATCCGTGAACAAGGCTTTTTAGATGAAGTGGTGCGTGAGCCTTTAGGCGGAGCGCATCGTGATTTCAATTTAATGGCGGATAATTTAAAAGATGCTTTAGTGCGCCATTTAGCATCCATTAAAGAACAATCGCTACAAACGATGTTAAATACGCGCTATCAGCGGATTATGAGCTTTGGTCTGTTTGAAGACGCCACGAAGTAACGCAAAGACATTCACGGTGAAAGAGACGTTTACTTTTGATGTACTGGTGATTGGCAGTGGTGGCGCTGGGCTGAGTCTTGCGCTGAAACTGGCCAATTCAACAACACGCGTTGCCGTACTGTCTAAATTTGCCTTAACCTCTGGGAGTACCTACTACGCGCAGGGCGGCATTTCGGCGGTATTTGATGCCAATGATTCTATTGAATCACACTATAGCGACACGCTCAATGCCGGCGCAGGGCTTTGTGATAGTGAAATTGTGGCCCTAACGGTCAAATACGGTAAAGAATCGATTGATTGGCTTTGCAAACAGGGCGTGCAATTCACGCAAGAGCAAACCACAACGGGCGAAACCAAATTACATCTCAATCGTGAAGGAGGGCCCTCGCATCGGCGCGTAGTACATACCGATGACGCAACGGGAAAAGCCGTTTCACTTTCGCTCATTGAGCGGGCGCAAGAGAATCCGTACATTGAATTATTTGAATACGCCAATGTGATTGATCTCATTACGCAAGCGCATGAGGGTATCAAACGTTGCGTGGGCGCGTATGTGTTCAACAGTCAAAAGCAGCGCGTTGATGTGTTTACTGCCAAAATAACCGTCTTGGCCACGGGCGGGGCAAGTAAAGCGTATTTGTATAGCACCAATCCTCACAGTTCAACAGGTGACGGCATGGCGGTAGCGTGGCGGGCGGGATGTCGCGTGAGTAATTTAGAGTTCATGCAATTTCACCCAACGTGCCTCTATCACCCTGCGGGCAACTCGTTTCTCATTAGTGAAGCACTACGCGGTGAAGGTGGGCGATTGATTTTGCCCGATGGTCGCGCATTTATGCAGCATTTTGATGAACGCGGTGAACTCGCACCGCGTGATATTGTCGCGCGGGCTATCGACCACGAAATGAAAAAACGTGGCATTGATTGTGTGTATTTAGATATTAGTCACAAGCCCCCTCCCTTTATTCGGGAACATTTCCCCAATATTTACCAACAATGCCTCGCATTTGATATCGATATTACTCAACAGCCCATTCCCGTGGTGCCTGCTGCGCACTATACCTGTGGTGGCGTGATGACAAACAGTTATGCACAAACCGACATTGAGAATTTGTATGCAATTGGCGAAGTGGCGTGCACGGGACTGCATGGCGCAAACCGCATGGCGAGCAATTCCTTGCTGGAATGTTTAGTCTTTGCCCAACGCGCCAGCGACAAAATAAAACAACAACTGCCCCACATTCAACGTGTCCAAGACATTGCCGACTGGGATGAATCTAAAGTGAGCGATTCTGACGAAGAAGTGGTCGTGGCGCATAATTGGAGTGAATTGCGGCATTTCATGTGGGATTACGTTGGCATCGTTCGCACAGACAAGCGTCTACATCGTGCGATGAACCGCGTGGAATTACTCAAAAAAGAAATTGCTGAATACTATCAATATTTTCGCGTCACCAGCGATTTACTGGAATTGCGCAATTTAGTGATTGTTGCCGAGTTGATTATACGCTGTGCGCAACAACGCAAAGAAAGCCGTGGCCTGCACTACACGCTTGATTATCCGACAATGGACACCACAAAGCCGGCGCAAAATACGGTTCTCACGCCAAGCAACTACACCAAAAGCTAAAAAAGCCACGCTGGACGAAAAAATACATTCGCCCAGCGGCTACAATTCGGCTTAGGGCACAGTATCGCTAATGATGAGCGGAATCACACCCGAATCTACTAGGGTCGACACTTGTTTTTTACCAATAGGCTCGCCTGATTGCGGCGTTGCGTTGCCGCTTTTGCTCACGCGTGCGCTCAGTTGCACATTCGCAACGGAAGAAAGTGTCATCGCAGGCATCATCGCCATACTATCGTCAAGCGTCACTTCAAGCGGTAACTCTTTCACCTGTTTTTTTACCACCGCTAACGGCATTTTGCCGCCTTGCACCGGTTGGGCATAAATAAACACCGTGTCATTGTCATTCACCTGTGCTTTAAATTTATCATCTAAAGCGATGGCAAGATGTAGCGTTTTTCCTGTGGCAACGGGCGGTTGCGCAGCGGGTGTACTCGCCCCACTCGCTTCATTTAACGCTTCGTTGGCTTGATCGATGAGTTTTTGCACTTGTACATAATCCTCTTCATCGGCTTTGTAATGCGTTTGTAGTGTTTGCCAGTCTTTGATGGCTGCTTTAAATTGCCCCGCTTCTGCTTTAGCCAAACCTGATAACCACAAGCCCATATCATTGTTGGCATCACGCGCTAAAGCTTTAGCAACCAAGTCAGCGGGTTCACCTAAAAGTGAGCCGCCATTTTGCATCGCCAGCACATCAGCAAGTTGCAAGAGCATTTGGGGATCATCGCCCAGTAATACACGCGCTTTGCGCAAGGCATTCACCGCATCGGGATAGCGCTTTAATACTTTGTAAGAGCGTGCAAGCATAATCCAGCCTTGCGGGTCTTGGGGATTTTGCGCCATTTTTTGCGCTAATTTTTCCACCATCGCGTTAATATCGGCGGCGGTTTTAGGTGTGCCCGCCGCCGTGACGGTTGGTACATCAAAAGCCCGTAAATCACCTTTTATACTGTAGAATGCCAGCGATAAAAGCGGCACAAATACCGCAATAGGCAACGCCAGCCAGCGTCCCTTATTCTCATCGAGCGTGTGCTTGCGTTCACTGGATAAATCTTGATGCAAATGGAGCATGAGCTCATTTTGCAGGGCGTCAAATTGCGTTTGCGTAATGACGCCGT
>DPKY01000037.1 GCA_003542275.1 Methylococcaceae bacterium
GTGAAATACGACGACGTTCTTCATCGATTTCAAGTACCATGATTTCAACATCGTCACCCAGTTGCACGAGGCGTGAGGGATTGACGTTTTTGTTTGTCCAATCCATTTCAGACACATGAACTAAACCTTCAACGCCTTCTTCGATTTCGACAAAGCAACCGTAATCAGTCAAGTTATTCACTTTACCAAAGACGCGTGTACCCGCTGGGTAGCGGCGGGCAATATTTTGCCATGGGTCTTCAGCTAATTGTTTGATACCAAGTGAAACACGGTTTTTGTCTTTATCATATTTTAAGACTTTGACTTTGATTTCTTGGCCAATTTCTACACATTCTGATGGATGACGCACGCGTCGCCATGCCATATCGGTAATGTGGAGCAAACCGTCAATGCCACCTAAGTCGATAAATGCGCCGTAATCGGTTAAGTTTTTGACCACACCAATCACGCTTGCACCCTCTTCAAGGGTTTTGAGTAATTCTTCGCGCTCTGCGCTGTATTCTTTTTCAACTACCGCGCGACGTGACAGCACGACATTGTTGCGTTTTTGGTCGATTTTAATAACTTTGAATTCTAAGTCACGGCCTTCGAGGAAGGTTGTGTCACGAATTGGACGCACGTCAACAAGTGAGCCAGGCAAGAAAGCACGCAGCGCACCGACGTCAACCGTAAAGCCACCACGCACTTTACCGTTGATGCGACCAATAATTGTGGCGTCATCTTCAAAGGCTTTTTCTAATTCAAACCAAGCTTTATTTTTCTTTGCTTTATCGCGCGATAAAATCGTTGAACCTAAGCCATCTTCAAATAAATCTAAGGCAACTTCAATTTCATCGCCCACTGAAATTTCTAATTCGCCATTCGCGTTTAAAAATTGCCATTTTGGAATCACACCCTCTGATTTAGAATGGGTGCTAACAATTACCATATCGTTTTCGATATCGATAACGGTACCAATTAACATGGCACCCGGACTCATTTTTGTACGGGTTAAACTCTCTTCAAGTAGTGCAGCAAAGCTTTCGCTCATTATTGTTTCCCAGATTAGTTAATTTCAAACTAATCTTCTCTGTTAGTTAAAAGTGAATAAAAAAGCCGCAACGTGTTGCAGCCACGAAATAGTTTGCTTTTTAAGCGTGAAGCAAACCTAACACGCTCTCAACGACTTGTTCAATACTCAAGTCAGAAGAATCAATACAAATCGCCTCTTTTGCGGGAATCAGTGGCGAAAATTCACGCTCACTGTCGCGCTGATCACGCTCTTGTATATCGGCAGTTATCTTAGAAAGATTAGCATCAATTCCTTTTTCTTTCAACTGTTTATAGCGTCTTTTTGCGCAAGTGAGGGCGCTGGCGGTGAGAAAAACTTTATACTGCGCGTGAGGAAAAACCACGGTGCCCATATCTCGCCCATCGGCAACAAGACCGGGCAGTTCTTTGTAGCACTGTTGCTTGTGGAGCAGTTCTGCTCGAATTTCGGGTATCGCGGCAATTTTAGAGGCAATATTGCCTGTACTCTCAAGGCCAATGGATTGGGTAATATCATGACCATCTAGGGTGATATGGCGCGTTGCGTCACACTCGAAAATCAAGTTCATCGCTTCGGCGGTATCGACAATGGCGGCAATATCGTCTAACGGCACCTGTTTTTCGGTAATGGCAATGGCTAAGGCACGATAAATGGCGCCACTGTCTAAGTAATGCCAGCCTAATTGTTGTGCAATCAATCGGCTAACGGTGCCTTTCCCCGCACCACTTGGCCCATCAATGGTTAAAATGGGAACGTCCATCATGCCTCCTCTTGACTTGTTAGATTCAAGCCCAGCGCGACAGCAATCGCTTTAAATGAGGGAAAAGACGTATTGACGTTTTCACAATCTAAAATACGAATGGGCGCACTGGCTCGCAGACCGGCGATAGCAAAGGCCATGGCAATGCGATGGTCACCATGTGAATCAATCACGCCGCCGCCCATTGTCCCACCTTGAATAATCATGCCGTCTGGTGTGGCGGTGGCGTCAATACCGAGGGCTTGCAAACCATCGGCCATCACTTGAATCCGGTCCGATTCTTTGACGCGTAGCTCCTCAGCGCCCGTTAAACGGGTTTCGCCTTTGGCGCACGCCGCCGCAATAAAGAGAACAGGGAATTCATCAATAGCTAAGGGTACAAGATGCTCGGGAATGGCAATCCCGTTGAGTTCGCTTGATGTGACGCGTAAATCCGCTACGGGTTCACCGCCCACGACGCGTTCATTTAAAATGTCAATGTGTGCGCCCATCAAACGTAAAATATCAATGATTCCTGTACGCGTTGGATTGATGCCAACGTGTTCAAGCACCACCGTTGAATTGGGGGCAATCGACGCACCAACAAGGAAAAAGGCCGCAGAAGAAATATCGCTAGGCACATCAATATCACAAGCAGTCAGTTGACCGTTTGCATGAATGCTAGCTTGATTGGTCATTTGCGTAACAGGATAGCCAAAGCCCTTTAGCATTCGCTCGGTATGGTCACGGGTCGGGCCGGGCTCTGTGACGGTGGTTTGCCCTTGTGCGTACATCCCCGCCAGCAAGAGGCATGATTTTACCTGTGCACTGGCCATTGGCATGGTGTAATCCATGCCATGCAATTTACCCGCTTGCCCAGTGATATGCAAAGGGGCTGTGCCGCTCTGCGTGGTGTGAATCACAGCGCCCATGCTTGCAAGGGGCTCGGTGACGCGTTTCATGGGGCGTTTTGAGAGGGATTCATCACCGGTTAACACGCAATCAAACGCTTGCCCCGCAAGTAAACCGCTCAAAAGACGCATGGACGTGCCTGAATTGCCTAAATAAAGTGGTTTGCTTGGTGCTTTCAAACCGTGTTTTCCCACGCCATGAATGGTTACGCAACCGTTGCCTAACTGTTCAATGACAACGCCCATGTCACGAAAAGCTTGCAAGGTGGCCAGTGCGTCTTCGGCTTCTAAAAAGCCCGTCACATGGGTCACGCCCTGCGCGAGTGAACCGAGCATAATGGCGCGATGTGACATGGATTTATCCCCCGCTACGCGTGCTGTGCCGCTGAGTTGACCGCCATTTTGAATATGAAATGTGATTTTTTTTGTCATTTTAATGTTTAAAAAAATGTTTTAAATGTGAGTGGTTTCTGATACCACTAAAAAGGAGAATGCTATCACATAGCACGCAAAATTTAAGCAAATATGTGCAACTTGCATAGAACGGATTTGCCTCTATGCGTACGAGGAATTTGTGTGATTGGGTTTAAAAAGCGCTCCCACACCTGCTACACTATCACGGCTTTGTCTATGAAATTACATAGCAAAAGCATCCCGTTTAACAATAATAATCAATAGTAACGAGGTTTGTATGTCAAAAATAGTCAATGAGGTGATTCTCGCCAATCGTGAATACCAAGCCAGTTTCACCAAGGGCGATTTAGCAATGCCCCCCGCGCGGCATTTTGCCATTTTAACGTGTATGGATGCCCGATTAGATCCTGCAAAATATGCAGGATTAAGTGAAGGCGATGCGCACGTGATTCGTAATGCGGGTGGGCGCGCCAGTGATGATGCCATTCGCTCGCTGGTGATTTCATACAAACTACTGGGCACAAAAGAGTGGTTTGTCATTCACCACACAAATTGCGGAATGGAAACCTTTACTGACGAGATTATGCGCAACTTACTGGCCAGCAGTTTAAAAACGGCGTCGATAGATGAAAATGGCTGGCATGATTGCTGTGAAGGCGGTGGGTCGCATGAAGCAAAGCATATTTCATGGCTCACTATCAGTGATTTAGCGCAAAGCGTGGTAGAAGACGTTGAGCGAATTCGACACCACCCGCTTGTACCGACATCCATTCCTGTTTACGGTTATATTTACGACGTTACCACAGGCGGACTCATTGAGGTGCCTGAAGCGACGCGTATTGGCCGCGCGAGTTAAATTTTGCGGTTGCCCATGACAGTTCGTGCCCCAGCGGTGAAAGTTTTACTGGCATATCTTGGCATGATTTTGTTGTGGGCAACAACGCCGCTGGCAATTAAACTGAGCGTTGAAGGGGTTGGCGTCATGTGGAGTGTTACGGCGCGGATGACGATTGGTTTTTTGTGTATGCTGTTTGTTGGTTATGTACTCAAAAAGCGTCTTTGCTTCTCACGCATCGCGGTGCTCACTTATGGCGCAGTTGCACTACAAATTTATGGCGCCATGTCGGTTGTTTATTGGGCGGCGCAGTTTATTCCATCGGGTTGGGTATCGGTGATTAGTGGTTTAACTCCGCTGGTCACAGCGTTATTGGCTGCGATACTATTAAAAGAGCGTAGCCTAACAGCGGGAAAATTACTGTCGTATCTTTTTGGTATGCTAGGATTGGGCATGATGTTTGGCTCTGCAGAAAAACTCAACAATCAAGCATTACTAGGCATTATTGGCGTCTTAATTTCAATTTCACTTCAAGCGTTAAGTGCCATTGCAATTAAACGACTTCACTCCCCTCTGCCTGCGCTTGCACAAGTGACGGGTGGCTTGCTGTTTGCTTTGCCTTTTTATTGGCTGACGTGGGGCGCTGTTGAGGGTGAAATTC
>DPKY01000185.1 GCA_003542275.1 Methylococcaceae bacterium
TCTTCCCACAGCGGCAAGCGCCAAACACTGTCACAGGCGGTTTCGCTGGCGGCCAGTAAATCGTTACAGAGTGCGTCGTCATTGCCTAGCAAGCCACTGGGAACTCGACCCAGTGCCACTAAACACGCACCCGTCAGCGTGGCTAAATCAATGACCACTTCTGGCTGAAAACGCTCAGCGTAGGTGAGTGTATCGCATAAAATTAAGCGCCCTTCCGCATCCGTATTGAGAATTTCAATCGTTTTGCCTGACATACTCGTCAAAATATCGCCAGGTTTGTTGGCATCACCGTCAGGCATATTTTCCGAAGCGGGAATCAGTCCCACGACGTTAATAGGCAGCTTGAGTTGCGCAACGGCTTGAAGCGTTCCCAAGACCGCCGCGCCGCCGCACATATCGTATTTCATCTCGTCCATGCCTGCGCCGGGTTTGAGTGAAATACCGCCGGCGTCAAACGTTAAGCCTTTGCCAATGAGAACAATGGGTTTGCTATTTTTATCTGCACCTTGATATTCAAGGCAGATAAGGCGGGGGGGTTGACGACTGCCTCGCGCAACAGCCAGCAAGGCGCCCATGCCCAATTTTTGCATTTCTGCCGCGTCAAGCAGTGTCGCTTTGAGCGCTTCGTCACTTAATGCGAGCGTGAGCGCTTGCTTGGCGAGGTAGCTAGGGGTGCAAATATTAGCGGGAAGATCAGCGAGGTGTTTTGCGAGGGCGATACCTTCTGCAATAGCGTTGCCTTGCATGAGGCCCGTCGTGGCCTGCGTAGCATGATTTTCTGCCGTGGCGATGAGAAGATGATCAAGTGAGGTGGATTCATCCACTTTGCTTTTACATTGCGTGAATTGATAAAGTTTATCGCTAAAGACTTCGACAAGTTGGCGTGTTTTCCACGTCATATCCGCTTTGTCGACGTCACATTCTGTCAAGCTGATAGCGGCACTTTTCACATTGGCTTTTTTTAAGACCGCAATGGTACTGGCGAGTGCTTTGCGGTAATTTTTGGTAGTTAAGGCTTTTTGTTCACCTAGACCAATGAGCAAAATGCGTTCAATCGTGCTATTGGGGACGACATTGAGCAGCAGTGTATCGTTGAGCTTACCGAGAATATCGCCACGCGCAATGATGGATTGAATCAGCCCTTGCGTCGCGCTGTCGATGAATTGAGCACTTGGGGTGAGTTGTTGATTGGTGTAGATACCCACACACAACACATCAGCAGTTAAGGTGTCGAGGGGAGCGGTGGTGATCGTATACTTCATGTCAATTCCTTTTTTCGTGGTTTTTAAGTGTGTGGATGCGTATTAGTTGACGCGGGGATTGCCTAGAAAATAATGGTGTAAAAATTGCCCAAAATCGGGTTGTGGGGCGCTTTCGAGTGCGGCCTGCTTGAGAAGGGAGTCACTTGCGAGCGTATTAAAGCGCTGGCGCGTGGCGTCATCAAGTGTCGTTGAAGCGAAAAAGGCCTTATGCGTAGCAGATTGAGCGAGGGCAAAACGCGCGAAAGGCTGATGACTGGCTTGCATGACTGAGAGCATCTTCGCAGACGGTGTTAGCTGGGCATTTTCCACTAATTCATGTTGCAGCGCGAGCGCCTCACTATAAGGCTGACCGATTTCATTTTCATCAAGGGCGTGGCAAATAGGCGCCATGTCTTGCAAAATGCGATTAGCCCACATTTGCAAAGAAATGTTCTCGCCTGCCTTGATGAGCTGGACATTGGGTGCTCGTCCATTATTGGCCACGGTGAGCTGATTATGGTTATTGATGCGCAATTCTTCGGGGGTAATGTTTGGACTCTCTGTGAGCAGACAAGTGAGAAGCAGCGCTTCGATAAAACGCGCGGTAGGCGCATCAATGCCAAGAGGCGTGAAGGGGTTTAAATCCAACGCACGCATCTCAACATATGCAACGCCCGCGCGACGCAACGCGGCGGTCGGTTTTTCACAAGACTGCGCAATTTGTTTGGGGCGCATGATACTGTAGAATTCATTTTCAATTTGCAAGATATTGGCGTTGAGTTGTTTATACTCGCCGGCAACTTGTACACCAATCTGTTCGTATTCAGGGTAGGGGGTACTAATCGCCGCGCTGAGGCTTTGTATATAGCCCTCAAGCGTATTGTAGTCAATAGCAAGGTTGGCTTGATTTTTACTTTTGTAGCCAATGTCACTCATACGCAACGACGTGGCATAAGGGTGATAGAGCGTGCCGTTGTCAAATTCTTCAAATTGCGCCATTAAGGCAGGGCGGCTTTTAAAAAAATTTTTACAAATTGCTGGCGACGCACCAAATAAATATAAAATCAACCAGCCAATACGCTGAAAATTACGAATTAAGCCGAAATAGGCCGCGTTTTTGAAGGCGTCAAGTGATTGTTTTTCGCCTTGCTTGGCATGAAGAAACGCCCACAGCGGGTCAGGCACGGAATAGTTAAAATGAATGCCAGCAATCGCCTGCATGGTGCGGCCGTAGCGATGCCAAAGCCCATGCCGATAAACGTGTTTCATGCGACCGATATTGGAGTCGCCATATTCGGCAATGCGAATACTTTCGTCACCATCAATGCCACAAGGCATACTCGCGCACAATAATTGCTCTTCCCCTAAATTTTCGTAGACAAATTGGTGAATGTGTTGCAATTCGCCCAGTGTGTCTTGAATGTTGACGTGCGGGGCGGTAATTAGCTCGATGAGCGCTTCGGAATAATCGGTGGTGATGTGCGCGTGCGTGAGCGCAGAACCCAGCGCGTTTGGATGTGTTAATTGGGAGATTTGCCCTTGGGCGTTAATGCGCAAACTTTCTTTTTCGATGCCTTTAAGGCCGCCGCTGAGAAGAGAGGGATGATGTATTAGCCAATGGGTCATGAAACGTGAAAAAAGAGAAGTAAGATAAAGTTGCGCATTATACGTTAGAAAATGGATTAGGCGGTATTGCGCGATACACTAAACTTTTGCATGGGCTGTGTGTCCACACGCAATGCGGATAATTCACGCCCCCAAACACACCCCGTATCGACACAATAACAATTATTTTTTGCATAATACCCCAGCGCCGCCCAATGACCAAAAATCAGCGTCGTTGACGCAATTTTTCGATGCGGCACCTCAAACCACGGCATTAAATGCGCGGGTTGTGAGCCTAATTCACCGTTATGATCAAAATCGAGCTGACCGTCTTGCGTGCAAAACCGCATACGCGTAAACGCATTAACAATAAAACGCAACTGCGCCATGCCCCTTAACGTATCTGACCAAATGTCGGGTTGGTCACTGTAGAGCGCAGAGAGTGCATAG
>DPKY01000192.1 GCA_003542275.1 Methylococcaceae bacterium
GACCCAATATAAGTACGACGATGACCACGAATTTCGGCTTCATCGCGCACACCGCCTAGCGCCATGCGCACATACGTGCGATTTGTTGCACGAGCAATGGATTCCCCCAAAGACGTTTTACCCACGCCAGGGGGGCCAACAAGGCACAAAATAGGCCCTTTGAGCTTATCGACACGCTGTTGCACGGCAAGGTACTCTAAAATGCGCTCTTTGACCTTCTCTAGCCCAAAATGCTCTTCATTTAAAATGGCTTCCGCAGCGGCGAGTTCTTTTTGAACGGAAGTCGTGGCAGACCAAGGCACATTGACCATCCATTCAATATAATTACGCACAACCGTTGCTTCTGCTGACATGGGCGACATCATTTTTAACTTATTGAGTTCAGCAAGGGCTTTGGTTTTTGCCTCTTCGGGCATATTGGCGTCATGGATTTTTTTAGTGAATTCATCGACTTCCGAGGCAACTTCATCCATCTCGCCTAATTCTTTATGGATGGCTTTAATCTGCTCATTTAAATAATATTCGCGTTGATTTTTATCCATCTGCTGCTTCACGCGTACACGAATACGTTTTTCTGTTTCAAGCAAATCCACTTCTGAGCCCATAAAGGCCATGAGCATCTCAAGGCGTTGGCCCACATCCATCATTTCTAAAATGCGCTGTTTATCTGAAACTTTAAGCGTCATGTGCGCGGCCATCGTATCGGCAAGACGGCTGGCATCATCAATGTCAGAGAGAGCGCTGAGCACTTCAGAGGGGATTTTATTATTGAGCTTGACGTAATTTTCAAACGCACTGAGCGCAGTGCGTTCTAGTACGTCTTTTTCGTTTTCATCAAGGTAATAAGTTTCTTGGGCGTGCTCAACGTGAGCACAAAGAAAACCATCCGATTTCTGATAATCTGCCACAATAGCCCGCTCTTCACCTTCCATGAGGACTTTAACCGTCCCATCAGGGAGTTTTAGCATTTGCAGAACGTTTGCGAGTGTGCCAATTTGGTATAGATCAGCTATGTCAGGTGAATCGATATCTGCTTCTTTTTGTGCGATAAGCAGTACCTGCCCGTTTTCTTTGATTGCGTTATTGAGCGCGTCAATTGATTTATCACGCCCAACAAACAAGGGAATGACCATATTGGGGTACACCACCACATCACGCAATGGTAATACAGGAATAAGCGTTTGATCGGACGTTAATTTAGTCATACTATCCTACTGCCATAAATAAGTTACAAAATGTTGAAATAAACTATAGGGCAATTTATGTGAAAAACAAGTCGTTTTTCGTGTTTTGCGCATAAAAAAAGGACGCTTATCAAAAAAGCGTCCTTTTTGTTGCATGAATAAAGTGTTGCGACGTTTAATTTTCGGAAGCGGCTTTTTTGCTTTTTCGCTCCGATTTATACACTAGCGCAGGCTCGGCATGGCCTAAAATAACTTCTTTATCCACGACCACTTTTTGAACATTACTCGCTGAGGGCAGTTCGTACATGGTATTGAGCAAAACATTTTCCACAATTGTTCTCAACCCACGTGCTCCCGTTTTGCGTTCCATTGATTTGTGCGCAATGGCCGAGAGTGACTCATCGGTAAACTCAAGCTCTGCGCCTTCCATTTCAAACAAATGCTTATACTGCTTAATCAGCGCATTTTTAGGCTGCGTGAGAATTTGAATGAGCGCAGGTTCATCTAATTCTTCAAGTGTTGCAATCACAGGCAAACGGCCAATAAATTCAGGAATCAAACCGTATTTAATGAGATCTTCAGCTTCCACTTCAGCAAATAATTGCCCGATATTTTTGCTTTCGTCTTTGGTTTTAACGTCAGCAGAAAAACCAATGCCGCCCGTTTCAGAACGGGCTTGAATGACTTTATCAAGCCCCGAAAAAGCGCCGCCCACAATAAAGAGCATATTGGCCGTATTCACTTGAATAACCTCTTGATTGGGGTGTTTGCGCCCACCTTGGGGGGCAATTGAAGCGACAGTGCCTTCAATGAGTTTTAAAAGGGCTTGTTGCACGCCTTCACCTGAAACATCGCGTGTGATGGAGGTGTTTTCAGATTTTTTAGAAATTTTATCGATTTCATCAATGTAGACAATGGCGGATTCGGCTTTTTCCACATCGTAATCACATTTCTGCAAAATTTTTTGCACAATGTTCTCAACATCTTCCCCAACATAACCCGCTTCCGTGAGCGTGGTGGCATCAGCAATGGTAAAAGGCACGTTGAGCAGACGCGCGAGTGTTTCGGCGAGCAATGTTTTGCCTGAACCTGTAGGGCCAATCAACAAAATATTACTTTTGGCTAATTCGATTTTATGTTTTTTGGTTTTGTTATTTTTGCTACGCAAACGCTTGTAGTGATTATAAACGGCGACGGCGAGGACTTTTTTCGCCCGCTCTTGGCCAATGACATAAGCATCTAACTCATCTTTGATTTCTTTTGGCTTAGGGAGACTTCCCTCGTTGAGCGTTGTGAGCTCAGTGAGTTCCTCGCGCAAAATATCATTACACAGTTCAACGCACTCATCGCAGACATACACCGACGGGCCTGCAATCATTTTTCTTACTTCACTTTGACTTTTGCTACAGAAAGAACAATAGATAATTTTGTCATCATCATAATCTTTGCTACTCATAATCGCCCTGCCTTAGTCGTTGGAAATTGCGTGAAACGCTTACTTTTTGTCAATGATGGTTGAGCGATTGGTCAATACTTGATCAATCAAACCGTATGTGACCGCATCGCTGGCGCTCAAGAAATTATCACGGTCAGTGTCGCTTTGAATTTTTTTCAAAGTTTGACCGGTGTGATGAGAGAGCACGCGATTGAGTTTTTCTCTGATGAGTAAAATCTCTTTTGCGTGAATATCAAAATCTGAGGCCTGACCCGAAAAGCCACCTAATGGCTGATGAATCATCATGCGAGAATGTGGCAGGCAATAACGCTTCCCTTTCGCGCCGCCAGTTAACAACACCGCGCCCATGCTTGCTGCTTGACCAATACACATTGTGCTCACGTCAGGTTTAATAAATTGCATGGTGTCGTAAATGGACATCCCCGCTGTCACGGAGCCACCTGGCGAATTGATATAGAGGTGAATGTCTTTATCGGGATTTTCAGATTCCAAAAACAACAACTGCGCCACAACAAGATTGGCCATGTAATCTTCAACTTGCCCTACGAGGAAAATCACACGTTCTTTTAGGAGGCGTGAGTAAATATCAAACGCTCGCTCGCCACGGGCGGTTTGTTCGACAACCATCGGTACAAGTCCACCAGCAGATTGCGTTGCCATCATTTGTGCGAGTTGTTGTGAATACATAATGCGTCCCAAAAATTAAGCGTGATTCATGATGGTATCAAAATCCACCTGCTCTGTGCTGACCGTTGCTTTAGCAAGCAACCAATCGACGACTTGTTGATCCATGACCGCTTGCTTGACATCAGTGAGGCGGTTTTCGTCTTTGTAATACCATTCAATGACTTGCTCGGGGTTATCGTAGCTTTGCGCCATCTCTTCTACGCGTGCACGCACTTTTGCATCGTCAACGACAAGTTGGTGCTGATGAATAATTTCACCGACAACAAGATTGAGCGTGACGCGTTTTTTCGCTTGCTCTTCAAATTGCTCACGCGACAGATTTAACATATTGATATCCATGTTATTTTTCTTCGCAAGATCTCTATAGGGTTTGAGCAATTCTTCAATTTCGGCGTCAACTAAGCTTGTTGGCAAGGTGACACTGACTTTGTCGTAGAGCGCATTGAGCAGTGATTGTCTGACATTTGATGCTAATTTCGCTTTCAATTCGCGTGCCATGTTTTCTTTAATATCATGGCGGAAACTTTCAGTGGTACCGTCTTCTGTGCCGTAAGATTTAATAAAATCTGCATCTACGTCAGGTAATACGGGGCCTTGCACATCAGTGACATCAACGGTGAATTCAGCGAGTTTACCGGCGAGTTTTTCATGTGGGTAATCACTTGGGAAGGTGATCGTAAAGATTTTTGTCTCATCAGGTTTAACGCCTTTGAGTTGGTCTTCAAACCCTGGAATCATTTGACCTGCGCCAATTTCCACATCCTGATCTTCAGCGGTGCCATTGGTGAAATTTTCACCTTCACTCACCCCTGAAAAACTAATGGTCACGAGATCGTGTTTTTTGGCACCACGTTTCACTGGTTTCCACGTTTTGCGTTGTTCTTGCAATTTGACAATCATGCTATCAACATCGCTTTCCTCAACGCTGGCTTCTTGCTTTGTGATCGTAAAATGATCAACATTATCCAGTGAAACCGTTGGATAAATTTCAAAACCGGCTGCATAACTAAACTGGCTATCGTTCTCGGTAATATCAATATGGGGGTAGCCGGCTGGATTGAGTTCTTTTTCTTTGAGTGCGTCAAAATAACTTGACTGAATTAAATCCGAGATGACCTCATCACGCACTTTTGCACCGAACATCTTTTTGATAATAGATAATGGAACCTTGCCGCGACGAAAACCGTCAACACGCGCTGTACGCGTCAATTCCTGTAAGCGTGGTGCCATTTTCTCCAAAACAGCGGACTCCGGCAAAGTTACAGTCATTTTCCGGCCTAATTCTGAAGTTTGTTCAACAGAAATTTCCATTTATCTCTTCCCCACACGTTTTTTTTGAAATGTAAATTTGGTTTGCCCCGTTAGGCAAACTGGTGACTAAAGTTGTATGATTAACTTTGATTGTATATTTATTTTCTGGTACGAATGGAGAGACTCGAACTCTCACAGGGTCACCTACTGGAACCTAAATCCAGCGCGTCTACCAATTCCGCCACATTCGCATTCTAAAAATTGAGCGGCCATTATAGCCGTATTAGGGACATAGCAACAAGTGCTAATTTCTTAATTGTAACGAATTTTTCAATAAAAAGCGACTCTGCTGACGCCTTTTACGCTAAAAATGTGCAAAGGAAACCTACATTTTAGTGAAAAATCAATACACTCTCGCCTTGGGGGCAATCGCCTCAACATCACCTGTTAAGGTATACAAATGCACAGGACGATAATCCACGCGTACGTCGCCATTGTCTAGCCACGTTAGCGTATGTTTTAACCAATTTTCATCGTCACGCGCAGGATAATCTTCTCGCGCATGACCGCCCCGACTCTCATGACGATTTGCCGCGCTATGCAGGGTAACCGTTGCTTGCGCGAGCAGATTATCGAGTTCTAGTGCTTCAACGAGTTCTGTATTCCATATCAGCGAATGATCAGAAAGGCCAATATGTGCAAAGGATGCTGTGATTGCTTGCATTTGCGCAATCCCTGCATCCAAAGTGGCTTGCGTTCTAAACACAGCGGCTTTTTCCTGCATGGTTTTTTGCATGGCCAGGCGAACATTCGCCACTTTCTCTGCTCCGCTCGCCTGCCGTATACGCTCAAAACGCGCGAGTGCGGGGGCATAGCTCTCTGATGATAACGCCGTATGGGCTTGAGAGGGGGCGATTTTTTCAGCGCAACGCAGTGCGGCGGCACGACCAAACACCACTAAATCAAGCAATGAGTTGGATCCTAAGCGATTTGCGCCGTGAACAGACACGCACGCCGCTTCCCCTACTGCCATCAAGCCTTCAACGACGGTATCGGGATTTCCGTCCGCGAGCGTAACCACTTCGGCGTGATAATTCGTAGGAATGCCTCCCATGTTATAGTGAACAGTGGGTAGCACGGGAATAGGCTGTTTTGTTACGTCGACGCCCGCAAAAATACGCGCCGTTTCTGAAATACCCGGTAAACGTTCATGAATAAGCGCCGCAGGCAGATGCTCTAAGTGCAGATAAAGATGATCGTGTAATTCACCAACGCCCTGCCCAGCATGAATTTCCATGGTCATCGCGCGACTCACAACATCTCGAGAGGCTAAATCTTTTGCATTAGGTGCATAACGCGCCATAAAACGCTCACCCTGTGCATTGGTTAAATACCCCCCTTCGCCGCGTGCCCCTTCGGTGATTAAACAGCCTGCGCCGTAAATGCCGGTGGGATG
>DPKY01000142.1 GCA_003542275.1 Methylococcaceae bacterium
CCCACTGTAGAGTGGATCACCCACTAAAGGAAAACGCACGTGCGCCATGTGAACGCGAATTTGATGTGTGCGACCCGTTTCAAGTTTCACCTGAATATGCGTGTGGCGTTTAAAACGGCTGATGACGCGGTAATGCGTGATTGCTTCTTTTCCATTTTCATTGACAGCATAACGCAGTCTATCAGTGGGGTGCCTGCCGATGGGCTCGTCGATGGTGCCCCCTGAAATCATCCGGTTATGCGTAATGGCTTGATATTCACGGTGAATGTCACGTGCTTGAAGTTGCTCGGTGAGATGACTGTGCGCTTGAAGCGTTTTTGCTACCATGAGCAATCCACTGGTGTCTTTATCAATGCGATGCACAATGCCCGCGCGAGGCAAGGTATCCAGCTGCGGCACATGATGCAAGAGCGCATTTAAAAGCGTCCCACTCCAATTCCCCACTGCAGGATGCACAACCAAGCCTGCGGGTTTATTTAAAATGAGAATATGCGCATCTTCAAACACAATATCGAGTGGGATATTTTCGGGTTTAGCATCAATGACCACTTCCGCTTCTGCATTGAGCGTAATGCACTCCCCGCCTTCAAGCTTATCTTTCGCCTTTAACTGTTCGCCGTTTACGTGCACGCGCCCCGCTTTCACCCATGTTTGGAGCTTACTGCGTGAATAATCACTAAATAATTCTGCTAACGCCTGATCTAGGCGCATACCTGCCATTTCAAAAGGCACTTCTATTGTTAAATCTGTCATAACACCTATTTCGTGTAACCCATTGTTCAGTTATACTCACGCCAATCAATTCGCTAATTTTTCCCGCATTGGTGAGAAAAATTCTATTTTAAGCGCAAGCCCTTTAAACTCTCGCAAAAATGTACACTATTCTAATGAAATTTCGCGTCGCTTGTTTGTTAATTCTTGCATTCTCTACACTCTCTGGCTGTGAAACGCTCAAAAGTTTGGGCGACAGCAGCACCTCTGAGGAAGATTATACTGGATGGAGTGCCGAAAAGTTCCGAACAAATGCCAAAGAAGCGGTAGACGCCAGTAATTACGATAAAGCCATTAAACTCTACGAAGCACTAGAAGCGCGTTATCCCTTTGATAATGCCGCGCCACAAACGCAACTTGATAGCGCTTATGCCTATTATAAAAATAATGACGCTGAGGCCGCACTGGCCGCAGCCGATCGATTTATTAAAACGTACCCGCGTGAGTTGCACGTTGATTATGCGTATTACCTAAAAGGGCTAGTGAATTACAATCGTGGCATTAGTTTTATTGACCGCTTTTTGCCAACGGATACATCGCAACGCGACCAAGCGTACGCAAATGATGCGCTAGAAAATTTTGCGGAGCTAACACGACGCTTTCCCCATAGTCAGTACCTAGCCGATGCACAGCAACGCACAATAGCCATCAAAAATAATTTAGCGATGCACGAAATCCATATTGCACGCTATTACATGAAACGCGGTGCATACATTGCCGCCGCCAATCGCGCCAACACGGTGATTGATAAATATGACCGTACTATTGCGGTGCCAGAGGCGCTGGATATTTTGCAAGAAGCCTACACACAACTCAATTTGCCCCAACTCGCCAGAGATGCCAAGCGCGTTTATGATCAAAATTACCCAACTGGTGCGCCCGCGATGGATTCAAGTCATGTGACGATTTCGCATGAAATTTGGGATTTTATTGGGTTGGATAAGTAAATGCCCCCGCTTTTTAACTTGTAAAAATGTTTATGCCTTTACGCTATATTGAAAAAATATTACGCGCCCGTGTTTATGATGTGGCCGTTGAAACACCCCTGGATTTTGCGCGGAGTTTATCGCAACGCACGTGCAACCAAGTGTTATTAAAACGGGAAGATTTACAATCCGTTTTCTCTTTTAAATTGCGCGGTGCGTATAACAAAATGGCGCTACTCACCCAAGCAGAAAAAAAACAAGGCGTCATCGCTGCTTCAGCAGGCAATCACGCGCAGGGTGTGGCATTGTCTGCGCAAAAGTTAGGTATTTCTGCGCTGATTGTCATGCCGACAACAACGCCAGAAATTAAAAGCCAATCGGTTAAAGCCATGGGCGCAGAGATTGTGTTGTTTGGTGATTCTTATAGCGATGCTTACGCGCACGCGCACGCTTTGGCGCAAACGTCAGGTCGTGTTTTTATTCACCCCTATGACGATGAAGACATCATTGCCGGACAAGGCACCGTTGCCATGGAAATTCTGCGTCAACAAACCGGTGACTTAGACGCTATTTTTGTGCCCGTTGGCGGCGGCGGGCTTCTTGCTGGCGTAGCGATATATACAAAATTTGTGCGTCCAGACGTTAAAATCATCGGCGTTGAACCAGAAGATTCGGATTGCCTCAATCAGGCGCTAAAGGCTGGTGAGCGTGTTGTTCTCAATCAGGTGGGACTTTTTGCAGATGGCGTGGNNATTCCCTTTTGAGCTGGCACAACAATACGTTGACGCGGTCATTACCGTGAGCACAGATGAAATTTGCGCGGCGATTAAAGATATTTTTGACGATACACGTTCTATTGCAGAGCCAGCGGGTGCACTGGCTATTGCTGGTTTAAAAAAATATGTGCAAGAAAATGCAATAACACATCAAACACTCGTCGCTATTGATAGTGGTGCGAACATGAATTTTGACCGTTTGCGCTATGTTGCAGAGCGTGCACAAGTAGGCGAACACAAAGAAATTTTGCTTGCCGTGACTATTCCAGAGGTCGCGGGAAGCTTTTTGCGTTTTTGTCAGTTACTTGATGGGCGCAGTATCACAGAATTTAATTACCGCTATTTCGATGCCTCGCAAGCACAAGTGTTTGTTGGCATTTCCAGCGCGGGTCAACTCAGCGACCGCGCCACGTTAATTGCGCATTTGCAACAGCACGGTTTTACTGTTGTTGACATGACGGCAAATGATCTCGCAAAAGAGCATATACGTTATATGGTGGGCGGGCATACCCCCCACACCTTAAGTGAATTGATTTACAGTGTAGAATTTCCTGAAAAACCTGGTGCATTACTCAACTTTTTGACGGAGTTGGGTGGGAGATGGAACATCAGTTTGTTTCATTATAGAAATCACGGGGCCGCGTTTGGAAAGGTACTCATTGGCCTTCAAATGGCGCCTACACAGCAAAATGATTTTCATGCGTGCCTAAACGCCTTAGGCTTTAATTACTATGAAGAAACGGACAATCCGGCCTACCGTTTGTTCTCGGGTGGGCAATGTGAATTATGCTAAAAAAAGCACGGAATTTGAAAAATGCTTTGAAATGATTTTATAATCGAAGAGAGATAGCTCGCGTTTTCAGTTTTATTTAATGCGAACTGTCTCATAGCTTGAATAGGTAAATCCATTTACCTCATTGAAATTTAAGCTACTTTTTATCATTATTTCGAGGAATATAAGTCATGAAAAAAATAATAACAACCTTAGCCGTTCTTGGCGCAATGAGTTCAGCGAGTGCTTTTGCAGACTGTACTTCCNNAAAATAATAACAACACTCGCTATTTTAGGTGCAATGGGCTCAAGTAGTGCTTTTGCTGCGGGATGCTTACCTACCGTTACATCTAAATTATCTGACGCAGCAAAATTCGCAGCAACACAAAAAACTGGCGGTTACGGCTTAAATATGTGGGTTACCTATGTAGATGAAACAGGAAAAGTGTGTAGCGTTATCACAACCGGTACTTCAGGAGCAAATGCCGGCAATAGTGCATGGCTAGGCAGTCGTGTTATCTCAGCTCAAAAAGCAAATACTGCTAATGATTTTAGTTTAGATGGTTACGCTATTTCTACCGCTAACCTTTACAGCGCTGTTCAACCA